>NZ_JBHWVJ010000084.1:0-31306 GCF_042736725.1 Streptomyces sp. NPDC060028
CCGACTCTATCAGACTCTTTCGTGTCCGATTCCCGGTCGAAGCGGGTTTCGCTTTCCAGTTCCTGCGCTTTCGCGCTTTCCCTTTCCGGCGAGTCCGACTCTATCAGAACCTTTCGGGCCTGACTCCCAGTCAACGGGATTTGCCGTTCGGGCTGTTGGGCCCTTGCGGCGAGTGAGACAGTAGCGGATTCCTTGCCCCCGAACCTAATCGGCGGCTGCGTCGTTGAACGCGGATTCCTCATTCGCAAATACGCATGAAAACGAGACGACGAAGTGCGTCGTTCGTTCGAATGTGTGTAGTGCGGGATGGCTGTCCGGGGACCGACCGGGGTCGGCGCTCACTTCGGACAACTCGAAGAACCTTACGGATGCCGCACGCATGTGTCAACCCATGGCCGGGCGTCACCCGTACGAAGAAGGGCCCCGCTCGCGCGGGGCCCCGTATCTCCGCGGTCGCGGTGTCAGCTGTTGCCGGAGGCGAGCTCGCGGCTGCGGTCGCGGGCGGCTTCGAGAGCGGCGATCAGGGCTGCCCGTACGCCGTGCTTCTCCAGCTCGACGATCGCGTTGATCGTCGTGCCGGCCGGGGAGGTGACGGCCTCGCGGAGCTTCACCGGGTGCTCGCCGCTGTCGCGGAGCATGACGGCGGCGCCGATGGCGGCCTGGACGATGAGGTCGTGGGCCTGGGCCCGGGGCAGGCCCAGCAGGATGCCGGCGTCGGTCATCGCCTCGACGAGGAAGTAGAAGTACGCGGGCCCGGAGCCGGAGAGCGCGGTGGCCGCGTCCTGCTGGGACTCGGGGACGCGCAGGGTCTTGCCGACTCCCCCGAAGATCTCCTCGGTGTGCCGCAGGTGCGCGGCCGTGGCGTGGCTGCCGGCGGAGATGACGGACATGGCCTCGTCCACGAGGGCGGGGGTGTTCGTCATGACGCGCACGACCGGGGTCCCGGGGGCGAGGCGTTCCTCGAAGAACGAGGTGGGGATTCCGGCGGCGCCGCTGATGACCAGGCGGTCGGCGGGGACGTGCGCGGCGAGCTCCTCCAGGAGCTTGCCCATGTCCTGCGGCTTCACGGTGAGGATGAGGGTGTCTGCCCGCTTGGCGGCTTCGGCGTTGCTGACGCACTCCACGCCGTAGCGGGCGACCAGCTCTTCGGCGCGCTCCGGGCGGCGGGCGGTGACGAGGAGCTTGGAGGCGGGCCAGCCGCCGCGGATCATCCCGCTGAGCAGGGCCTCGCCGATCTTGCCGGTACCGAGGACTGCGACTGTCTGGGTCATGCCCGATTCACCTCGCCGAACTTCTCTTGCACGCGTGCGTGCTGTGGATACCTCCTCATCCTTGCACTCGCGCAGGTGGCGGCGGGGCGGGTGTCCGCACTGCGGTCAGGGGGTGCGGTCAGGGAGTGCGGCGGCGCAGGGTGGCGGCGCCGAGGGCCAGTACGAGCAGGGCGCAGCCGGCGACGATGACGGCGTCGCGGATGAAGTCGGCGGTCATGTCGGTGTGGGTGAGGACCTGGGTCATGCCGTCGACGGCGTAGGACATGGGCAGGACGTCGGAGAGCCCTTCGAGGACCGGCTGCATGGTGTCGCGCGCGGCGAAGAGGCCGCAGAGCAGCAGCTGGGGGAAGATCACCGCCGGCATGAACTGGACGGCCTGGAATTCGGAGGCCGCGAACGCCGAGACGAAGAGGCCGAGCGCGGTGCCGAGGAGTGCGTCGAGCAGGGCTACGAGCAGCAGCAGCCACGGGGAGCCGACGACGTCGAGGCCGAGGACCCAGAGGGCGACGCCGGTGGCGAGCAGGGACTGGACGACGGCCATGGCGCCGAAGGCGAGGGCGTAGCCGGCGATGAGGTCGCCCTTGCCCAGCGGCATGGCGAGGAGGCGTTCGAGGGTGCCGGAGGTGCGTTCGCGCAGGGTCGCGATGGAGGTGATGAGGAACATCGTGATCAGCGGGAAGATGCCGAGGAGGCTGGCGCCGATGCTGTCGAAGGTGCGGGGGGTGCCGTCGAAGACGTAGCGGAGCAGGACCAGCATCAGTACGGGGACCAGCAGCATCAGCGCGATGGAGCGCGGGTCGTGGCGGAGCTGGCGCAGGACGCGGGCCGCGGTGGCGGTGGTGCGGGCGGTCGTCATCGGACTTCGGTCTCCTGGGTCGTGCGGGACTGCGTGCGGGCGGCGGCGTCGGCCTCGTCGACGAGGCGGAGGAAGCCCTCCTCGACGGTGGCGGAGCCGGTCCGGGTGCGCAGGGCGTCGGGGGTGTCCTGGGCGAGGATCCGGCCCTCGCGCATGAGGAGGAGGTCGTGGCAGCGCTCGGCCTCGTCCATGACGTGCGAGGAGACGAGGAGGGTGGCGCCGCGGGTGGCGGCGATGTCGTGGAAGAGGTTCCAGAGATCGCGGCGCAGGACGGGGTCGAGTCCGACGGTGGGTTCGTCGAGGACGAGGAGCTCGGGGGTGCCGAGGAGTGCGACGGCGAGGGAGACGCGGCTGCGCTGGCCGCCGGAGAGGTGGCCGGCGAGGGCGGTGGCGTGGCTGGTGAGGTCGACGTCGGCGATGGCGCGGGTGACGGTCGCGTGGCGGCGTTCGGCGGCGGCGCGGCCGGGGTCGAGGATCGCGGCGAAGTAGTCGAGGTTCTGGCGGACCGTGAGGTCGTCGTAGACGGAGGGCGCCTGGGTGACGTAGCCGATGCGGTGGCGGAGCTCGGGGTGGCCGGCGGGGCGGCCGAGGACGTCGAGGGTGCCGGTGACGTTGGCTTGCGTGCCGACGATGGCGCGCATGAGGGTGGATTTTCCGCAGCCGGAGGGGCCGAGGAGGCCGGTGATGCGGCCGCGGGGGACGTCGAAGCCGATGCCGTCGATGACGGTGCGGGGGGCGCGGCCGGTGCCGCGGCGGACGGTGAGGCCGTGCGCGTGCACGGCGGGAGCCGGACGTTCGGGCCGGTTATTCATCATGTGATGAATAATGCTCCTGGCTGTGCCGGGGCGTCAATCGGCCGGACGGATGCGGCTTGGGCTCGCAGCCCTTACTTCTTGCGCTTGGGGCGGCGGGCCGCCGGGTTGCCGGTGCGGGAGCTGCGGCGGCGGGCGAACTCGGCCGTCGCGCGCTCGTACTCGGTGCGCCGCAGCTTCTCGCCGGGCGCCTCGACGAAGCAGCGCAGGAAGTACGCGATGAGGCTGCCGATGAAACCAATCGCCTTGAGGCCCTTGAGCGCGGCCTCGTCGGAGGACGGGGCCGGGCGGCGGGTGAAGGAATCCCACGTCTTGGCGAAGGCGATGGAGCTGGCGATCGCGAAGAGGATGACCACGGACAGGCTGAGGAACGTACCGACGTTCCCGATTTCCAGGCCCTCGTAGGAGAGGCGCAGGAGGAGCGCGGCCGCGACGGCGGTGAGCAGCGCGCCGACGGCGACGCCCGCACGGCGCAGGGCGTAGCCCCCGTCGTGGTTCACCCAGGTGGTGTCGAAGAACCGGATCGGCTCGGGCTCCGGGCCGGCGGAGGCGGGCGCGGCGGGCGGGGCCTGGGCGGGGGCCGGGGCCTGGGCCGGCTCGGCGGGGGTCTGGTCTCGCTGGTCGTCGCTCACACCAGCGATTATCCCCCGCCGGGGGCCGGCTGGTCAGGGCCGAAGGTCAGGCGCAGTGCGTGGCGACGTAGCCGTCACTGCCGGTCTTCACGTACGCGTCGGCGACGAACTGGCCGTTGCCGATGCAGTCCCAGATGTCCGAGGTGCCGTACGGGCCCGAGACGGTCGTGCCGGAGCACTGGCAGCGGATCCCGACGGTCGCACCGAGCGGCAGGACGTCGACGACGGAGTAGTTGGTCCCCGGCCCGCTGCGGACGTTCACCCGGTAGCCGGGCGCGACCGGATACCGCGGGAATCCGGAGGCCTCGGCAAGGCTCTGTACTTGGCTTGAATCGTTCTCAAGCGACATGTGGAAACTCCCCCCTTGGGTGTCACTCTGCGCAACTCGCGCAGGGTAGCAGGACCTTGGATATTCCTACGGGCCATCGACTAGGCTCCGGCGGGGGTGGTGAGCGGTGCATTCGCTGCGCGCGGACTACGTGGGATTTCCGGAATACGCCGGGCAGTACCGGCTCGAGTCCGTACTCGGCTCCGGCGGCATGGGCGTCGTCCACCTGGCCACCTCCGGCTCGGGGCTGAAACTCGCCGTCAAGATCGTGCATCCCGAGCACGCGGTCGACCCGGAGTTCCGGGCCCGCTTCCGGCAGGAGGTCACCGCCGCCCGGCGGGTGAGCGGGGCCTTCACCGCGCCCGTCGTGGACGCGGACCCCGATGCCGAGCGGCCGTGGATGGCCACGCTGTTCATCGACGCCCCGACGCTCGCCGAGCGCGTACGGGAGCGCGTGCTCGACCCGGTCGAGCTGGCGCGGCTCGCCGCCGGGCTGGCGGAGGCGCTGCGGGACATCCACCGGGCGGGCGTGGTGCACCGGGACCTGAAGCCCAGCAACGTACTGATGGCCACGGACGGGGTGCGGGTCATCGACTTCGGCATCTCGCGGCCGGCCGACAGCGATCTGCGGACCGAGACCGGGAAGCTGATCGGGACCCCGCCGTTCATGGCCCCGGAGCAGTTCCAACGGCCCCGGGAGGTGGGCACCGCCGCCGATGTCTTCGCCCTCGGAGCGGTGCTGGTGCACGCGGCGACCGGGCAGGGGCCCTTCGACTCCGACAGCCACTACCTCGTGGCGTACCAGGTGGTGCACGGCGAGCCCGATCTGACGGGACTGCCGCCGAAGCTCGCGCCGCTCGTCGCCCGCTGCCTGGCGAAGGACCCGGCAGAGCGGCCCACGGCCGACGCGCTGATCGGGGAGATGCGGGCACTCGCGTACCCGACCGGCGAGGACACCCAGGCCTTCATCCCCCGGCCGAGGCGGCCGGCGGGCGGCGCGGACCCGGGCCGCGACGAGGTGACGCACCTGCGGGCCCGGCTCGCCGCGGCGGCGTCGGCCGCGCGGCGGCCGCGGCGGGCCCGGGTGGCGCTGGCCGCGGGCCTCGGGCTGCTGCTCACGGCCGGGGCGGCCGGCGGGTACGTCTGGTCCGCGTCGGGAGACGAGCCGTCGGGCCCGGTCACCACGCGGGAGCTGCCCGGGCCCGGCCCGAAACCCTTCACCCCCTGGACGGCCCCCCTGGGCGAGCGGAACGCGGCCTGCTCCTGGGAGGCCGCGGCGCTGTACTGCGCCGGGCCGGGGCTGACCGCGGCCCGGCTCGACCCGGCGGACGGCTCGGTGCTGTGGTCCGTACGGGCCTCCGCGCCGGCCTCGCGCCCGGCGGCCGACGGCGCTCCCCTCGGCGCGGGCGGGCTGGTCCTCGCGGTGGCTCCGGGCAGCGAGCTGCTCCAGGCGCTGGACCCGGCCACGGGCACCGAGCGCTGGCACCACGGTCTGCCGCGGGGCGCGCACGTGGTGCCGGCCGGGGGCCAGGCGCTGGTCGCGGGGCCGGACGGGGGCGTCACCGCGCTGGACGCGGCGAGCGGGGCGGTGCGCTGGACGAAGCAGCTCGGCGGGGTCGGCTCGGTGTGGTGGGGCGGGCCGCAGGGCGGGCAGCCGGAGCCGGGGCAGTCGGCGACGGTGTACGTGGCGACCCCCGAGGCGGGCGGCAAGGCCACGCAGCTCTCGGCGGTGGACCCGATGAGCGGGGCGGTGCGCTGGCAGGCCCGGCCGGCGGGGCGGCTGCGGCCGGTGGGGGTCGCGCGCGGCGCGGTGTTCCTGCTGGACCGGGACGCGGACGCGCGCAGCGGCGCGGTCGTGCGGGTGGACCTGGCGACGCACGCGGCGGAGCGGGTGCGGCTGTCGGCGCCGCTGTACGAGGCCGAGGCGACGGTCGGCCCGGACGGGGTGACGTACGTCTTCGGTACGACGGGTGCGCTGGCGGCGGTGGGCCCGGCCAAGGAGGAGTGGCGGCTGGAGACGGGCGTGTCGGTGGCCTCCCGGCCGGTGTTCGCCGACGGGCGGGTGTACCTGGCGGCGGCGGACGGCAGGCTGCTGGCCGTCGACGCGGCCGCGGGGCGGCTGGCCGGGCAGACGAAGCCGCGGATGGGCGGGCGCGACACCTTCGCGGCGACCCTGCCGGCGCCGGTGGCCGCGCCCGGCCGTGTCTTCGCGTCGGCCCCCGACGGCTCGGTCTTCGCCGTGGCCGGCGCCGACCCCGCGGGGTGGTGACCCGGGCTCCGCCCCGGACCCCGCGCCTCAAACGCCGGCGAGGCTGGACTGGGGCTGATGCCGCCTGTCCAGCCCCGCGGGGGGAGTCACGACCCGCACGCCGGCGGGGCTGGACCGTGGCTGATGCCACCTGTCCAGCCCCGCACGGGGGGGGTCAGCCGCCCAGGAGGCTGACGTCGCGGACCGCGCCCTTGTCGGCGCTGGTGGCCATCGCCGCGTAGGCACGCAGGGCCGCGGAGACCTTGCGCTCGCGGTTCTTCGGGGCGTAGACGCCGCCCAGGGCCTCGCGGCGGGCCGCCAGGGTTTCGTCGTCGACCAGCAGCTCGATCGAGCGGTTCGGGATGTCGATGCGGATCCGGTCGCCGTCCTCGACCAGGGCGATCGCGCCGCCCGAGGCCGCCTCCGGGGATGCGTGGCCGATGGACAGGCCCGAAGTACCGCCGGAGAAGCGGCCGTCCGTGACCAGCGCGCAGGCCTTGCCGAGGCCGCGGCCCTTGAGGAAGGAGGTCGGGTAGAGCATCTCCTGCATGCCGGGGCCGCCGCGCGGGCCCTCGTAGCGGATGACGACGACGTCGCCCTCCTTGATCTGCTTGGTCAGGATCTTGTCGACGGCCTCGTCCTGCGACTCGCAGACGACGGCCGGACCCTCGAAGGTCCAGATCGACTCGTCGACACCGGCCGTCTTGACCACGCACCCGTCGACGGCGATGTTGCCGCGCAGGACGGCGAGGCCGCCGTCCTTGGAGTACGCGTGCTGCACGGACCGGATGCAGCCGCCCTCCGCGTCGAGGTCGAGGGTGCTCCAGCGCTCGGACTGGGAGAAGGCGGTCGCGGAGCGCTTGCAGCCGGGAGCGGCGTGCCACAGCTCCATGGCCTCCTCGCCCGCCGTGCCGGAGCGGGCGTCCCACTTCGCGAGCCAGTCCTCCAGGCCCTCGGAGTGCACGGTGGTGACGTCCTTGTTGAGGAGGCCGCCGCGGTGCAGCTCACCGAGGATGGCGGGGATGCCGCCGGCGCGGTGGATGTCCTCCATGTAGTACGTGCCGCCGGGCGCCACGTTCGGGGCGACCTTGGACAGGCACGGGACCCGGCGCGATACGGCGTCGATGTCGGTGAGGTCGTAGTCGAGGCCCGCCTCCTGCGCCGCGGCCAGCAGGTGCAGGATCGTGTTGGTCGAGCCGCCCATGGCGATGTCGAGGGCCATGGCGTTCTCGAAGGCCTCGCGGGTGGCGATGTTGCGCGGCAGAACGGACTCGTCGCCGTCCTCGTAGTACCGCTTGGTGATCTCCACGACGGTCCGGCCGGCGTCCTCGTACAGGGCGCGGCGGGCGGTGTGCGTCGCGAGGACCGAGCCGTTGCCGGGGAGGGCGAGGCCGATGGCCTCGGCGAGGCAGTTCATCGAGTTGGCGGTGAACATGCCCGAACACGACCCACAGGTCGGACAGGCGTTCTCCTCGATCCGCAGGACGTCCTCGTCGGAGATGTTCTCGTTGGAGGCGTCGACCATGGCATCGATCAGGTCGAGCTTGCGGACGGTGCCGTCGACCAGGATGGCCTGGCCGGCCTCCATCGGTCCGCCGGACACGAAGACGACCGGGATGTTGAGGCGCATCGCGGCCATCAGCATGCCCGGGGTGATCTTGTCGCAGTTGGAGATGCAGATCAGCGCGTCGGCGCAGTGCGCCTCGACCATGTACTCCACGGAGTCGGCGATCAGGTCGCGCGAGGGCAGGGAGTACAGCATCCCGCCGTGCCCCATCGCGATGCCGTCGTCCACCGCGATCGTGTTGAACTCGCGCGGGATCGCGCCCGCGGCGCGGATGGCGTCGGAGACGATCCGGCCGACCGGGGCGAGGTGGGTGTGCCCGGGGACGAACTCGGTGAAGGAGTTGGCGACCGCGATGATCGGCTTGCCGATGTCCTCGCTCGCTACGCCCGACGCGCGCATAAGGGCGCGTGCGCCCGCCATGTTGCGGCCGTGGGTGACGGTGCGGGACCTCAGCTCAGGCATGCGGTTTCACTCCCCATGAGTGCGGCTGTACGAGACCGCCGCGACTGTGGATATGGCTCGGTTACGAGGCTACGCCCACCGCCCGCGATCCGGACGCCATGTCCGGATGGCGGGACGGGCGGCTCAGCCCTCGATCACCCTTCGGTCAGGTAGCGCTGGAGGGTCGGGGCCACCAGGGCCACGATGTCCTCCGCGTCGGCGGACGCGAGGGGCTCGACCTGCACGACGTAGCGCAGCAGCGCGATGCCGATCATGTGCGAGGCGGCGAGCTCGGCCCGGAAGGTGGGGTCGGGGACGTCGAGGTCGGCGGCGACGCGCTCCAGGACCCGGCGCAGGATGAGCCGGCGCAACACCTTCGCGGCGGCCTCGTGGGTGAGCGCGGACCGGATCACGGCGAGCAGCGGGGCCCGGGTGACGGGGTTCTCCCAGATCTCCAGGAAGTAGCGGGCGAGGCGCTCCCCGATCCCTGCCGGGCCCTCGCCGATGATCGCCGGGACCACGAGCGCCGGCTCGATGCTCAGCTCGATGGCGGCGGCGAACAGGTCGTCCTTCGTCCCGAAGTAGTGGTGCACCAGGGCCGGGTCCACGCCCGCCGTCTTGGCGATCCCGCGTACGGAGGTCTTGTCGTACCCGCGCGCGGCGAACTCCGAACGGGCCGCGAGGCGGATCCGCTCCTGGGTGCCCGGGCCGTCGTCGGCCTCGTCCTGGCGGGGGCGGCCGGGGCCGCGGCGGGGGCGCTGCGCGGGGGTGGTCACGGGCGGGGCGCCGGGGCCGCGGCCGGGCTCGTGGCCAGGTGGAGGCGGGTGAAGGCCAGCGCCTCGGCGAGATCGGCCTCGCGCTCGGCGGAGGACATCGCGCGCCGGGTGTTGACCTCGATGACCACGTGCCCGTCGAAGGACGTACGGGCGAGGCGCTCCAACAGCTCCGCGCAGGGCTGGGTGCCGCGCCCCGGGACGAGGTGCTCGTCCTTCGCGGAACCGTTTCCGTCGGCGAGGTGGACGTGGGCGAGCCGGTCGCCCATCCGGTCGATCATCGCGGTGGCGTCGGTGCGGGCGGTCGCCGTGTGCGAGAGGTCGACGGTGAAGTGCCGGTAGTCGTCCTTCGTCACGTCCCACTCGGGCGCGTACGCGAGCATCTCGCGGTCGCGGTACCGCCACGGGTACATGTTCTCGACGGCGAACCGGACGTCCGTCTCGTCGGCCATCCGCCAGATGCCGGTGACGAAGTCACGCGAGTACTGCCGCTGCCACCGGAACGGCGGGTGCACGACGACGGCGCTCGCCCCGAGCCGCTCGGCCGCCGACTGGGCGCGCTGCAGCTTGGTCCAGGGGTCGGTGGACCACACGCGCTGGGTGATGAGGAGGCAGGGGGCGTGGATCGCCAGGATCGGCACCTGGTGATCGTCGGAGAGCCGCCGCAGGGCGTCGACGTCCTGGCTGACCGGGTCCGTCCAGACCATGACCTCGACGCCGTCGTAACCGAGGCGAGCGGCGATCTCGAACGCGGTCGCCGTCGACTCCGGATACACGGAGGCGGTGGAGAGGGCGACTTTCGCATGCGGAACCCGGACTGGTTTTGCCACGGGGACAGGGTACCGATGCCCTTGCCCTGCGGGGCGGTACGGGGAGAACGTCCCCCGCCGCCGCCCCGGGGACGGGGCGGCCGGGCCTCAGGAGGAGAGCGACGCCGCCGGGGGCAGGTGGTCCAGGCGGCGCAGGATGACGCCCTCGCGCAGGGCCCAGGGGCAGATTTCGAGTTCGTCGACGCCGAAGAGGTCCATCGCGCCCTCCGCGACCAGCGCACCGGCCAGGAGCTGCGCGGCGCGGCCCTCCGAGACGCCCGGGAGGGCGGCCCGCTGGGAGGCCGTCATCGCCGCCAGCCGCGGGACCCACTCCTCCAGGGACTTGCGGGTCAGGTCCCGCTGGACGTACAGGCCGTCCGCCGAGCGGGCCGCGCCCGCGATGCGGGCCAGTTGCTTGAACGTCTTCGACGTCGCCACCACCCGGTCCGGCGCCCCGAAGCGGCTGAACACGCCGACCGTCCGCGCGATCTGGGCCCGCGCGTGGCGGCGCAGCGCCCGGACGTCGGAGGGGTCCGGCGGGTCGCCCTGGAGCCAGCCCGCCGTGAGGCGCCCCGCGCCGAGCGGGAGGGAGACGGCCGCGTCCGGGTCCTCGTCGATGCCGAAGGCGATCTCCAGCGAGCCGCCCCCGATGTCCAGGACCAGCAGCTTCCCCGCGGACCAGCCGAACCAGCGCCGGGCGGCCAGGAACGTCAGCCGCGCCTCGTCGTCGCCGCTCAGCACGGGGAGGTCGACACCCGTCTCGATCTTGACCCGGGCCAGTACCTCGTCCGCGTTGGTCGCCTCGCGCACCGCGCTCGTCGCGAAGGGGAGTACGTCCTCGCACCCCTTGTCCTCGGCGGCCTGCACGGCGCCGCCGATCACCGAGACGAGCCGCTCGACGCCCGTGGGCGTGACCGCGCCGTGCTCGTCGAGGAGCTCTGCCAGCCGCAGTTCCACCTTGTGCGAGTGCGCCGGCTGCGGGCGCGCACCGGGGTGCGCGTCCACCACCAGCAGATGGATCGTGTTCGAACCCACATCAAGGACACCGAGTCTCATAGGGGGAAACGCTACTGCGCAGATCGCCGGGGGGTGGAGGAAGGGGCCCTTAGGCTTGGGTTTGTGCCAAATACGAAGAAGGCCAACAAGACCCGGTCGAAGTCGAAGTCCCGGGCGGAAGCCAAGACCAAGACGGACGAGACCGGGATCGACTTCCCCAGGGCGTGGGTGGAGTTTCCCGACCCCGCCGATGACGAGCAGGTCTTCCGCTGCGACCTGACCTGGCTGACCTCCCGCTGGACCTGCATCTTCGGCAGCGGCTGCCAGGGCATCCAGCCCGGGCGGGCGGACGACGGTTGCTGCACGCTCGGCGCGCACTTCTCCGACGAGGACGACGAGAAGCGCGTCGCGGAGCACGTGGCCCGGCTGACGCCGGAGCTGTGGCAGTTCCACGACGTCGGCAGCGAGACCGGGTGGACGCAAGCCGACGACGACGGGGAGAAGCAGACCCGCCGCTGGGACGGGGCCTGCATCTTCCTGAACCGTCCCGGTTTCCCCGCCGGGGCCGGCTGCTCGCTGCACATCCTCGCCGTGCGCGAGGGCAAGGAGCCGCTGGAGACCAAGCCGGACGTGTGCTGGCAGCTGCCGATCCGGCGGACCTACGACTGGATCGACCGGCCGGACGACACCCGCGTACTGCAGGTGTCCATCGGCGAGTACGACCGGCGCGGCTGGGGCCCCGGGGGCCACGACCTGCACTGGTGGTGCACCTCGGCCACGTCCGCGCACGGCGCCGGGGCCCCGGTGTACGTGTCCTACCGCGCCGAGCTGACCGAGCTGATGGGCAAGGAGGGGTACGAGGCGCTGGTGAAGCTGTGCGAGGCGCGGCTGTCCTCGCTGCTGCCGATGGCCCCGCACCCGGCCGACCCGGTGCACCCCGCCTGACGCGGTACGCCGCGATACGGCGGCTATCCCGACGCGGACGGCCCCGGCGCCGGGTCAACCGTTCCTTCTGACCCCGTTGGGGTGGGCGTCGGCGTCTGTGACGGGGTCGGGGTCGGCGTCGGGGTCGCGGTGGGCGTGGGCTTCGGGGTGGGCGTGGGCGTCGCGGTCGGCGGCGCCGGGTCCGTGGGCGTCGGCGCCGGGCGGCCGCGGCCCCGGATGGCGACGACGGCGCCGGCCGGGTCGACCCCGACCCGGGCCGTCCACGCGCCGACGGGCTGCGCTTCGGGGTCGACGTCGATCCGTAGGGTGACCGATTCTCCGGGGGCGAGCGTGCCCGAGGTCCGGCTCGCCCGCAGCCACGGGGCGTCGGACCAGAGCCGCCAGTCCACCGGGCCGCCGCCCGACGCGCTGAGGGTGAGCACGGTGGTGGCGCCGTGGGAGGACGCGGTCACGGCGAGCCGGCCGGGGGCGCCCGGGCCCGCCCGGTCGGGCGTGGCCGGCGGACCGGTGCTGATCACCTCCACCGACACGTCGGGCGCGGCGCTGCCGGGGGCGAAGCCGGGGCCGCCGGTGATGACGGCGGCGTTGCCCGCGTTGTCGTACGCCGCCAGCGGGCGGCCGTCGGTGCGCGGCAGCGGGATCTGCGACTCGCTCGCGGAGATGCGGGCGGAGCTGCCGCCGACGGGTTCGCCCGTGTCGGGGGCGCCCCGGTAGGCCGCCCAGAGCGCCAGCACCGGGGCCGCGACGACGGTGGCGACCACGGTGGTGGTCAGCGCCCGGGTGCGCAGCCGGTCGCGGCGGGCGGCGCGGTCCTTGGGGTCCATCGGGAAGCCGTTCCGGTCGAAGCGCGGCCCGGGTCCGCGGCGCCGCCCGGAGCGGAGCATCGCGGCGTGCACGGCGGTGCGGGGCGCCGGGACCAGCGGCAGCGCGGCGGTCTCGACCCCGCCGGAGCCCGGCCAGGGCCCGCCGGCGCCGACCCGCTCGGCGACGCGGCGGCAGCGCGGGCAGTCGTCGACGTGCCGGACCAGCTCGGCGCGCAGGCTGGTGGACAGCAGCACCTGAACGTCTCCGCCGTCGCCGTCGCCGCCGGTGAGCCGGGACACGGCCGGGCAGTCGCCCGTCTCCACGACGGCGAGCGCGGCGCGGGTGCGCTCCACCTCGCAGGCGGCCCCGGTCAGCAGTTCGCGGGCGGCGGTCTGGGGGGTGCCGAGGACGGCGGCGAGTTCGGGCACGCCGAGGCGGTGGCGGACGGCCAGTTCGAGGGCCTCGCGCTGCCCGGGCGTGGTCCCGGCGGCCTCCGGCCAGGCGAGCCGGGCCAGTTCGGTCCGACGATACGCGCTGACGTCGACGGGCCGGTGGGCGCCGGGGGCCGGGGTGCCGGGGGCGGGGGTGCCGGAAACCTCCGGCGCACCCCCCGCACCCGTGCGCTCCGGCGCGCGCCGGGCGGAATGCGCCCCCTGGCGGGCGCGCCGCTGTTCGGCGAGGCGGCGCAGGCAGGCCCAGCGCGCCAGCGCGTACAGCCAGGCACGCCGGTCCGCCTCGTCGGGACACCGGCCCGGGTGCCGTTCGGTGACCGCGAGTACGTCGCCCAGCACGTCGGTGGCGGTGTCGTGGTCGCACAGGACCGAGAGGCAGTACGTGAACAGACCGTCCAGGTAAGGCTCGTGCCGGAACGGGGGCGGCTGCTCCGTCGAATGCCCCTCGCGGGGCGTGCGCCCGTGCGCCCGGTGTGCGCCGGTGCGTGATGCGGGGTGCGACTGGTTGCTGCTGTTCACCTGGCGAACCGTAGGCGGCGTGCCGCTTACGCTCTGGAAGCCTTCACCACAATTAGCCCTTACGGGTGAACAGATCGGTACCGCACTGACCGTGCCCCTGACGCCGTCCGCCACCCGGCGGAGCCCGGCCGTGTCAGTGGCTGCGGCTACGGTGGGGCGCATGGCTGCCCGAACATCTCGCTCATCCGCCAAGGACCGGCCGTCCTACCGCTGTACCGAGTGCGGGTACTCCACCGCCAAGTGGCTCGGCCGGTGCCCCGAGTGCCAGGCCTGGGGGACGGTCGAGGAGCTGGGCGGCGCGCCCGCCGTACGGACCACCGCGGCCGGGCGGGTGTCCACGCCCGCGGTCCCGATCGCGCAGGTCGACGGCCGCACCGCGACCGCGCGCAGCACCGGCGTGGACGAGCTGGACCGGGTCCTCGGCGGCGGGCTGGTCCCCGGCGCCGTCGTGCTGCTCGCGGGCGAGCCCGGAGTCGGCAAGTCGACGCTGCTGCTCGACGTCGCGGCGAAGGCGGCCAGCGACGAGCACCGCACCCTCTACGTCACCGGCGAGGAGTCGGCGAGCCAGGTGCGGCTGCGGGCCGACCGGATCAACGCGCTGAGCGACCACCTCTACCTCGCCGCCGAGACCGACCTGTCCGCCGTACTGGGCCACCTCGACGCCGTGAAGCCGTCCCTGCTGGTCCTGGACTCCGTACAGACCGTGGCCTCCCCCGAGATCGACGGCGCACCCGGCGGCATGGCCCAGGTGCGGGAGGTGGCCGGGGCGCTGATCCGCGCCTCCAAGGAGCGCGGGATGTCCACGCTGCTCGTCGGGCACGTCACCAAGGACGGGGCCATCGCCGGACCCCGGCTGCTGGAGCACCTGGTGGACGTCGTGCTCAGCTTCGAGGGAGACCGGCACGCGCGGCTGCGCCTGGTGCGCGGCATCAAGAACCGTTACGGGGCCACGGACGAGGTCGGCTGCTTCGAACTGCACGACGAGGGCATCACCGGACTCGCCGACCCGAGCGGCCTGTTCCTGACCCGGCGCGCCGAGGCGGTGCCGGGGACCTGCCTGACGGTGACCCTGGAGGGCAAGCGTCCGCTGGTCGCCGAGGTGCAGGCGCTGACGGTGGACTCGCAGATCCCCTCGCCCCGCCGGACCACCTCCGGACTGGAGACCTCACGCGTCTCGATGATGCTGGCCGTACTGGAACAGCGCGGCCGGATCACCGCGCTCGGCAAGCGCGACATCTACAGCGCGACCGTGGGCGGGGTGAAGCTGACCGAACCGGCCGCCGACCTGGCCATCGCGCTGGCCCTGGCCTCGGCCGCCAGTGACGTCCCCCTCCCGAAGAACCTCGTCGCCATCGGCGAGGTCGGGCTGGCCGGCGAGGTGCGGCGCGTGACGGGCGTACAGCGGCGGCTCGCGGAGGCGCACCGGCTGGGGTTCACGCATGCCCTGGTGCCGGTGGATCCGGGCAAGGTCCCGGCCGGCATGAAGGTCATCGAGGTCGCCGACGTGGGCGATGCGCTACGGGTCCTGCCGCGCGGCCGATCCCGTACGCCGGCCCGGGACCGGGACGCCGAGTAGCCGCTCAGCGGGCCCGTGCGGGGCCCTGTGGCGGCCGCCTCGACCAACGCTCGGCGCGGCCGCAGTGCGCGCCGGTAGACTTTGTGCTGGTCCGCCCGGCCGTACGCAGGCGGCACAACCCGCGACCGGAGGAGTGCAGTGGCAGCCAAGGACGGTGCAGCAGCATCCGGAAAGTCGGGCGCGAGCTCCAAGCAGGAAGCCATGATGCGTGCCTCGCTGAGCGCGGTCGCACCTGGTCAGCCGCTGCGTGACGGGCTGGAACGGATCGTCCGCGGCAACACCGGCGGGCTGATCGTCCTCGGCATGGACAAGTCGGTCGACGCGATGTGCACCGGCGGTTTCGTGCTGAACGTGGAGTTCACCGCGACCCGGCTGCGCGAGCTGTGCAAGCTCGACGGCGCGCTCATCCTCGACAAGGACCTCACCAAGATCCTGCGGGCCGGCGTGCAGCTGGTGCCCGACGCGTCGATCCCGACGGAGGAGACGGGCACCCGCCACCGCACGGCGGACCGGGTGTCGAAGCAGTGCGGCTTCCCCGTGGTGTCGGTGTCCCAGTCGATGCGGCTGATCGCGCTGTACGTGGACGGCGAGCGGCGCGTGCTGGAGGAGTCCGGGGCGATCCTTTCGCGGGCGAACCAGGCGCTGGCCACGCTGGAGCGGTACAAGCTGCGGCTGGACGAGGTCGCGGGCACGCTGTCGGCGCTGGAGATCGAGGACCTGGTGACGGTCCGCGATGTGACGGCGGTCGCGCAGCGGCTGGAAATGGTCCGCCGGATCGCGACCGAGATCGCCGAGTACGTGGTCGAACTGGGCACGGACGGGCGACTGCTGTCGCTCCAGCTGGACGAGCTGACGGTCGGCATCGAGCAGGAGCGGGAGCTGGTCATCCGGGATTACGTCCCGGAGCCGACGGCGAAGCGTTCCCGCACGGTGGACGAGGCGCTGGCGGAACTGGACGCGCTGACGCATCCGGAGCTGCTGGAGCTGGCGATCGTGGCGAAGGCGCTGGGCTACACGGGCTCGCCGGAGACCCTGGACTCGGCGGTGTCCCCCCGGGGGTACCGCCTGCTGGCGAAGATTCCGCGGCTGCCGGGGGCGATCATCGAGCGGCTGGTGGAGCACTTCGGGGGTTTGCAGAAGCTGCTGGCGGCGTCGGTGGACGACCTCCAGACGGTCGACGGCGTCGGCGAGGCGCGTGCGCGCAGCGTCCGCGAGGGCCTGTCCCGCCTGGCGGAATCCTCGATCCTCGAGCGGTACGTCTAGCCCGCGCAGCCGCTACCGGGGCTCCGCCCCGCACCCCGAGCCTCAAACGTCGGCGAGGCTGGATCTGGGCGGAGTCCCCGGCAGTGCCGCCGCGGGGTCAGTCCTGCTTCAGGACGAACGAGGTCCGAGCCACCGGCATGCCGGGGGACTTGACCTCGACCACGTAGGTGTCCGGCGCCGCGGACCCCGCCGGAGGCGTCGCGCACTGGTCCGCCGCGCTGAAGTGCCGGTCCCATTCCAGGGACTGCTTCGTCTCACCCTGCGCCGGGACCCGGTAGAAGACGTTCCCCGCGCTCGACGGGCAGTCCGCCGAGGACCATACGGCCTTGGTGGTCGTCGCCTGAAGAATGGTCAGCACCGCCTGCTTGGGCCCGAGATCGACCTTGCAGGTGGTACCGGAGACGTTGCGCGCGAGGAGTTCGAGACGCGGCTTCTCGTTCGCCTCGTACTCGTTCTTCACGCTCCGCACCTCCCACTGCACCGCCCCCGCCGCACACGTCGGCAGCGGCGAGTCAGCCGGGACCTGGGCCGAACCGCCGTCGCCCGAAGCCGCGCCGGAGCCGCCCGAGCCGGAGCCCGCAGCGCCGCCCGGTTCGCCGTTCTTGCCCGTGCCCGCCGAGCCGCCGCCGGCGCCACCGCTGCCGCCCTCGGAGCCGGTGCCCGACTCGGCCCGGCCGCCCGGGGCCTGACTGATCGCCGGGCCACTGCCCGACGGGCCCGGGGTGATCGCGGTGACGGGCTTGGGCCCGCCCCCGCCCTTGCCGTTCGTACTCGACTTCCCCCCGCCGGAACTGACGGTCCATACGGCGAGGAGCGCGAGGAGCGCGGCAACGGACGCCAGCACAGCCCTCCGTCGCCAGTAGATGGAGGAGGGGAGCGGCCCGACCGGATTGCGCAGAGATCCCACGGAGGGAACTTTACGAGAGTTCACGGCGCGATCCGTGCCCCACATGCCGCGCATACGGCTTGTTTTGGCGATGATCATCTCGCCGGAGGACCGCCGGGCGATCAGAACCGGCCAATCGCCTCACAAAGTCATTAATCCCCTTTCAGTACTCTCGGTGACCATGGACAGTTCCGGCCTTTATCGCGACATCACCGACTTCGCCCACTCCACACCCCCCTGGGTACAGTCGGCCGTCGAGGTCTGGACGAAGTACGGGCTGCTGCTCTTCGGCCTGCTCTTCGTGGCCGTCTGGTGGCGTGCGCGCCGCCAGGGCGACCCCCGGGCCGTCGCCCTCGCCGTCCTGGCGCCGGCGGCGACCGCCCTCGCCTATCTCGTCTCCGCGGTCGTGAAGTCCACCGTGTACGAGGAGCGGCCCTGCCGGGCGGTCGCCGGCGCGGCGGCCTCGCTCGTCACGTGCCCGGCCCCCGGGGACTGGTCCTTCCCCAGCAACCACGCCTCCATCGCCGCCGCGGCCGCCGTCGCGCTCGCCCTGGCCGTCCGCCGCATCGTGCTGCTGACCGTGCCGCTCGCGCTCCTGATGGCCTTCTCCCGCGTGTTCGTCGGCGTGCACTACCCGCACGACGTCGCGATGGGGCTGCTGCTCGGCGGTTCGCTCGCCGCCCTCGTCGTCATCGTGCTGACCGGTCCGATCAGTACGATCACCGCCGCCGTGCGGACGAGCGGCGGCCGTGCCGCCGTCTGGTTCACCGGCCCCGGCACCGCGCGGTAGAGCGGCGCGACGGGCCCGAAACGTGTCAGGATGCCGTCTGCCATGACTGCACCTGTATCCCACGACTCCGCGCACGCGCTGCACTCCCCCGTCATCGCGTGGTTCGACGAGCACGCCCGCGACCTGCCCTGGCGCCGCCCCGAGGCCGGCCCCTGGGGGGTCATGGTCAGCGAGTTCATGCTCCAGCAGACCCCGGTCAACCGGGTCCTGCCCGTATACGAGCAGTGGCTCGCCCGGTGGCCCCGGCCCGCCGACCTGGCCTCCGCGCCCTCCGGTGAGGCCGTACGGGCCTGGGGGCGGCTCGGCTACCCCCGCCGGGCCCTGCGCCTGCACGGCGCGGCCGTCGCGATAACGGAGCGGCACGGGGGCGACGTACCCCGGGAGCACGCGCACCTGCTCGCCCTGCCCGGGATCGGCGAGTACACGGCGGCCGCGGTGGCCTCCTTCGCGTACGGGCAACGGCACGCCGTGCTCGACACCAACGTCCGGCGGGTCTTCGCGCGCACCGCCACGGGAGTCGAGTACCCGCCGAACGCCACCACCGCGGCCGAGCGGCGACTGGCCCGGGAGCTGCTGCCCGCGGACGAGGACACCGCGGCCCGCTGGGCCGCGGCCTCCATGGAGCTAGGGGCCCTGGTCTGCACGGCCAAGAGCCCGGACTGCGCCCGCTGCCCGGTGGCCGGGCTGTGCGCGTGGCGGCTCGCGGGGAAGCCCGCGCACGAGGGACCGCCGCGGCGCGGGCAGACGTACGCCGGGACCGACCGGCAGGTCCGCGGCAAGCTCCTCGCGGTGCTGCGGGAGGCGGTGGGCGCGGTTCCGCAAGCGGTGCTCGACACGGTCTGGGACGAACCGGTGCAGCGCGCCCGGGCGCTGGACGGGCTGGTCTCCGACGGGCTCGTGGAACCGCTGGCGCAGGGGATGTACCGGCTTCCGCAGAGCTGATCCACCACGGAGCCGGCACTGATCCGCCGGGCCGCCGAAGCTGACTCCGAGATTCCGTTTACGTCGGCGAAATCCCAGCTCACGGGCGCTGTTACACAACCTATGGGTGTCCGTGCGCCCACCGAAGGCTGGCCCGCACAGGCCCGTGACAACGCCTCCGTACCTTCGAATCCGTTAGGCAGCGGATGAGCGGTTGCCGGTCGGTACGGAGGCGGTCTGAGATGGCGCACACGGCGCACGGCGAGGTACTCGAATTCGAGGAGTACGTACGCACGCGGCAGGACGCGCTGCTGCGCAGCGCCCGGCGCCTGGTCCCGGACCCCACCGACGCGCAGGACCTCCTGCAGACCGCGCTCGTGCGCACCTACGGCCGCTGGGACGGCATCGCCGACAAGTCCCTGGCCGACGCCTACCTGCGCCGGGTCATGATCAACACCCGTACCGAGTGGTGGCGCGCCCGCAAGCTCGAAGAGGTCCCCACCGAGCAGCTCCCCGACGCCTCCGTCGAGGACGGCTCGGACCAGCGCGCCGACCGCGCCCTGCTGATGGACATCCTGAAGGTGCTCGCGCCCAAGCAGCGCAGTGTGGTCGTCCTGCGACACTGGGAGCAGATGAGCACCGAGGAGACGGCCGCGGCGCTCGGCATGTCGGCGGGAACCGTGAAGAGCACTCTGCACCGCGCGCTGGCCCGCCTCCGGCAGGAGCTGGAGAGCCGGGACCTGGACATGCGCGCGCTCGAACGCGGCGACCACACCATGCGGTACGAGGGGCGTGAGCGGTGCGCGGCCTGAACGGCCAAAGCCTGAGCGGCAGAGGTCCGCTGGTACTGACGTCGGCGGGGACGGTCGTCCTCGTCGGCACAGTGCTGTTCGCGGTCGGCTGCTCCACCGGCGGCACCGGCCTGCGCGACGGCGGCCCGGCCCGTACCGAGTCCGTGGCGAAGACCGGCCCGCCGGCCCCCACCTCGTCGGCCGCCGCCTCCGCCGCCGGCAAGCCCGCGAAGAAGGTCGACCCGGTCGCGCTGCTGAAGGCGGACCCCAAGGTGAGCGCCGAGGTCAAGCGGGACCTCAAGCCCTGCACGGGCAAGGAGTACCCGGTCGACGTCAGCTACGGGAAGCTCACCGGCGGCCCGGCCGTGGACATCGTCGTCAACGTGCTGTCCTGCGCCGACGCGCTGGGCCGCGGCTCGTACGTGTACCGGGCGGACGGCGGAACGTACGAGAATGTGTTCTCGGACGAGCAGCCGCCCGTCTACGCCGAGATCGACCGCGGAGCCCTGGTGGTCAACAAGCCGGTCTACGGGAAGAGCGACGCGCTCGCCTACCCGTCGGGCGAGGACGTGATCACGTACCGCTGGAGCGGGGAGATGTTCACCGAGCAGGACCGGGTCCACTCGGACTACAGCAACGTGGTCGACGGCGGTGTGGCGCCCGCCCCGGCCGTCACCAAGTAACGAAGAACCGAGGCGAGGCTTCCGCATGGCCGAGACCCATGTCCTGTTCGTGGAGGACGACGACGTCATCCGTGAGGCCACGACCCTGGCGCTGGAGCGCGACGGGTTCGTGGTCACGGCCATGCCCGACGGGCTGTCCGGCCTGGAGTCCTTCCGCGCCGACCGGCCCGACATCGCGCTGCTCGACGTGATGGTGCCCGGCATGGACGGCGTGAGCCTGTGCCGCCGCATCCGCGACGAGTCCACCGTCCCGGTGATCATGCTGTCGGCGCGCGCCGACTCCATCGACGTGGTGCTGGGCCTGGAGGCGGGCGCCGACGACTACGTCACCAAGCCCTTCGACGGCTCGGTGCTCGTCGCCCGCATCCGCGCGGTCCTGCGCCGCTTCGGCCACGCCGGCGGACCGCAGAACGGCGGCTCCGCGGGCGCCGAGGAGGACGCCGAGGAGCGCGGCGTGCTGGCCTTCGGTGACCTGGAGGTCGACACCGAGGGCATGGAGGTCCGCAAGGCGGGCGCCGCGGTGGCCCTGACGCCGACCGAGATGCGACTGCTGCTGGAGTTCTCCTCCGCCCCCGGCACCGTGCTCTCGCGCGACCGGCTGCTGGAGCGGGTCTGGGACTACGACTGGGGCGGCGACACCCGCGTGGTGGACGTCCACGTCCAGCGCCTGCGCACCAAGATCGGACAGGACCGGATCGAGACGGTCCGGGGCTTCGGCTACAAGTTGAAGGCCTGAGGCCCCCACGGAATGAAGCGGTTCACTCTCCGCACGAGCATCCGCTGGAAGATCACGCTCGCCATCGCCTCCGTGGGCGCGCTCACGGTGCTCGCGCTGAGTCTGGTGGTGCACAGTGCTGCCCGGGTGTCGATGCTGGAGAGCGCCCGCGAGGTGCAACTGGACCGGGTGCAGTTCATCTCCCGCAACGCCGAGGCCGGGCGCAAGCCCCCCATGGGCGCCAAGCTCAACGACCCGGAGCTGCCCGCCGAGCTGCGCGAGAAGGCACGCTCCGGGCGGCGCGGCACGTACGTCCAGGACAACCCGAACGGGCTCCCGGAGGTGTGGGCCGCAGTACCGCTCGGCAACGGGCAGGTGCTGTCGCTGCACACGCAGTTCCGGGAGAGCGCCAACATCGTGCGCGACCTGGACCGGGCGCTGGTCGTGGGCTCCCTCGCCGTCGTGATCGGCAGCTCCGCGCTCGGCGTGCTCATCGGCGGGCAGATCTCGCGCCGGCTGCGCAAGGCCGCGGCCGCGGCCCAGCGGGTGGCCCACGGGGGTCCCGGGGTACGGGTGCGGGACGCGGTCGGAGGCGTCGTACGGGACGAGACCGACGACCTCGCACGGGCGGTGGACGCCATGGCGGACGCGCTCCAGCAGCGGCTGGAGGCCGAGCGGCGGGTGACCGCGGACATCGCGCACGAGCTGCGGACCCCGGTGACGGGCCTGCTCACCGCGGCGGAGCTGCTGCCTCCGGGCCGCCCGACCGAGCTCGTACGGGACCGGGCGCAGGCCATGCGCGTCCTGGTCGAGGACGTGCTGGAGGTGGCCCGGCTGGACAGCGCCTCCGAGCGGGCGGAGCTCCAGGACGTGGCGCTGGGCGAGTTCGTGAGCCGCCGGGTGGCGGCGCTGATGCCGGAGGCGACCGTACGGGTCGTGGCGGACGAGATCGTCAGCACCGATCCGCGGCGCCTGGAGCGGATCCTCGGCAACCTCCTCGCGAACGCGGCGCGGTACGGGCGGCCGCCGGTGCAGGTGGGCGTCGAGGGCCGGGTCGTGCGCGTACGGGACCACGGTCCGGGCTTCCCCGAGGCGCTGCTGCGGGAGGGGCCCAGCCGCTTCCGCACCGGGTCCACGGACCGCGCGGGCGTGGGGCACGGGCTGGGGCTGACGATCGCGGAGGGCCAGGCCCGGGTACTGGGCGCGCGGCTCACGTTCCGCAACGTGGCGGCCCCGGGCGGCTTCGACCACGAGGGCGCGGCGGCGGGCGCGGTGGCGGTGCTGTGGCTGCCCGAACACGCGCCGACGGCGACGGGCAGCTTCCCCGTCGTCGAGCCTCAGGAGTAGTCGGCCGTTCGCACCTCGCCGCTGATGTCTTAGCATCCGTGCCATGACTGAAGGTACGGATCGCCCCCACAACCCACAGCCGGACCCCGCGACGGGGAACGGCGGATACGGATACCCGCAGGGCCAGATACCCGGCGGCGGCTACGGATATCCGCAGTCGGGGCAGCCGAACCCCTACCCCCCGCAGCCCGGCGCGCCCGGCCAGGCCGGGGCCTTCGGCGAACCGGAGGGCCCGGGCTTCGGGGAGCCGGCCGGCTTCGGGCAGCCCACGGGCTTCGGTGACCCGGCGCCGCTCCAGGAACCGGCGTTCACCCCGCCCCCGCAGCCGGACTGGCAGGCGCTGGCCGACCGCAGCGAGTCGCAGCGCTCGCGCCGCAAGATGCTGACCCTCATCGGCGGCGCCGTCGCCGTGGTCCTCGCCGCGGGCGCGGGCTACCTGGTCTTCACCGGCGGCTCGAACGACAAGCCGCAGGACAACAAGCCCACCACGGCCGCCTCGGGCTCCGCGAGCCCCTCCCAGGGCGGCGAGGACACCTCCCCGACGGTGGCGGGCGAGCCCACCCTGCTGCGCGACCGCGCGAACGCCGGCCCGCCGGTCCAGCTCTCGATGTCCCCGGACGTCGAGCTGGCCAAGATGGGCGAGCGCAACGAGGTCCGCTTCAAGGGCGGCCCGAACTCGTTCGCCCAGGGCGCCGAACCGGCCGTGGACGTCACCAAGAGCTTCACCGTCACCACGCGCATCTACAGCGTCACCGAGACCGGCTCCCGCATGGCGATCAGCCAGGGCGACGGGGACTCGTACTCCTTCGAGATGGGCTTCGAAGTGGTGAGCGGCAAGAAGTCCTGGGTGTTCCGGGTCCAGACCGGCGACAAGGGAGCCGCAGCCACCGCGCAGCAGGTGGTCGTGGAGGCTCCGGACGCGCTGAAGAAGTGGACCCAGCTGACCGGCACGTACGACGCCGAGAAGAAGACGATCGCCCTCTACGTGAACGACAAGCCCGCCGGCACGGCCCAGGTCGGCGGCATCTGGGCGGGCCCGGGCCCGGTGCAGCTGGGCCGGGCGCGCCACCACGGCATCTGGAGCGGCTCGTTCGTCGGCTCCCTCGACCGGATCCGGATCTGGAACAAGACGCTGTCCCCGGAGCAGGTCGCGGTGCTGGACTCCGGCAAGCTCGACAAGCTGGGCAAGCCGACGCACGCCTGGCTCATCTGACGCCGGGAGCCCCGGACCCTGAGGGGTCCGGGGCTCCGGGAAGCTCTGAGGTGCTGCGGGGGCGGGCCGGGGGGCGGCGCCGGGTCAGACGGTGACGCCGGCCGCGCGCAGGAAGGCCACCGGGTTCACGGCGGAGCCGTAGTTCGGGGTGGTGCGGATCTCGAAGTGCAGGTGCGGGCCGCTGGAGTTGCCGGTGTTGCCGGACAGGGCGATCCGCTGGCCCTTGGAGACCTTCTGGCCGATCTTGACCTGGATCTTCGACAGGTGCGCGTACTGGGAGTACGTGTTGTTCGCGTGCTTGATCACGATGGCGTTGCCGTAGGCCGGGCCGTCGCCGCCGCCGTTGGGGCCCGCCTTGACGACCGTGCCCGCGGAGGCGGCGCCGACCGGGGTGCCGGTCGGGACGGCGAAGTCCTGGCCCGAGTGCTTGTGGGACCACATGCTGCCGCCCTTGCCGAAGGTCGCGGAGAGCGTGTAGCGGTCGACGGGCTTCTTCCAGGCGACCAGGGCCGGCTTCGCGGCGGCGACGGCCCCGGCCTTGGCCTGAGCCTTGGCCTGGGCGGCCACCAGCTCGGCGGTCCCGGTCAGGGACGTCTGGGTCCCGTCGGCGAACGCGGCGGTCGTCCCGGCCCCGAGCGCCAGGGCCGCACCGAGAGCGGTGGCGCCGACGGCGATACGGATACGACGGGTGCTGACGCGCTTCGCGGACATGAAGGAGACCTCCGGGGCCGGGGACAAGGACGAAGTGGCCCGTTCGGGCAACAAGCGACCCGGCACACCGATGGGGGTGCCGGGCTTCGCTCATCCTTGGTAACCCGAGGCCCCCGGCTTCCCCAAACCCCGCTCTTACTACCGGGGCTCGTAGGTACCGAAGGAGCCGGCAGTCCTGTTGACCGCTTCCTTGCTGGGACTGGGGTAGGGCAAATCGGACCTGTGGATCTACGAAAGCTCCTAGTAGGTCCGATTTGCCCTGTGCGGCTTGTCACCGCCGGAGGACCTCCGCCCACGAGGCCCGCCCACGACGAAGGGGCGGCCCGGAACCTCGTGGGTTCCGGGCCGCCCCTTGGCGTCGCTACCGCTTACGCGCCCTTGGAGAGGTCCGGGCCGGAGCCCGTGGCCTCGATCGGGGGCAGGTCCGGCAGGGTGGACTTGTCCTCGCCGCGGAAGGTGAACTTGGCGGCCTCGCCCTCACCCTCCTTGCCGACGACCACGATCTGACCGGGACGCAGCTCGCCGAAGAGGATCTTCTCCGAGAGCAGGTCCTCGATCTCGCGCTGGATGGTCCGGCGCAGCGGGCGGGCGCCCATGATCGGGTCGTAGCCGCGCTTGGCGAGCAGGAGCTTCGCGTCGCCGCTCAGCTCGATGCCCATGTCGCGGTCCTTCAGGCGCTCGTCGACCTTGGCGATCATGAGGTCGACGATCTGGATGATGTCTTCCTCGGTCAGCTGGTGGAAGACGACCGTGTCATCGACACGGTTGAGGAACTCGGGCCGGAAGTGCTGCTTGAGCTCTTCGTTGACCTTCGCCTTCATCCGGTCGTATCCGGTCTTGGTGTCGCCCTGGGCCGCGAAGCCGAGGTTGAACCCCTTCGAGATGTCCCGCGTACCCAGGTTGGTCGTCATGATGATGACCGTGTTCTTGAAGTCCACGACCCGGCCCTGGGAGTCGGTCAGACGACCGTCTTCCAGGATCTGGAGAAGGGAATTGAAGATATCCGGGTGCGCCTTCTCGACCTCGTCGAAGAGGACGACGGAGAACGGCTTCCGGCGGACCTTCTCGGTCAGCTGGCCGCCCTCTTCGTAGCCCACGTAGCCGGGGGGCGAACCGAAGAGACGGGAAACCGTGTGCTTCTCGCTGAACTCCGACATGTCGAGGGAGATCAGCGCGTCCTCGTCGCCGAAGAGGAATTCGGCGAGCGTCTTGGAGAGCTCGGTCTTACCGACACCGGACGGGCCGGCGAAGATGAACGAGCCACCCGGGCGCTTCGGGTCCTTCAGACCCGCACGGGTACGGCGGATCGCCTGGGAGAGCGCCTTGATGGCGTCCTTCTGGCCGATGACCCGACGGTGGAGCTCGTCCTCCATGCGGAGCAGTCGCGAGGACTCCTCCTCGGTGAGCTTGAAGACCGGAATGCCCGTCGCGGTCGCGAGGACCTCGGCGATCAGCTCCTCGTCCACCTCGGCGACGACGTCCATGTCGCCGGACTTCCATTCCTTCTCGCGCTTGGCCTTACCGGCCAGCAGCTGCTTCTCCGTGTCACGGAGAGAGGCCGCCTTCTCGAAGTCCTGGGAGTCGATCGCCGACTCCTTGTCCCGGCGCACGTTCGCGATCTTCTCGTCGAACTCGCGCAGGTCCGGCGGCGCGGTCATCCGGCGGATGCGCATCCGGGAGCCGGCCTCGTCGATCAGGTCGATCGCCTTGTCCGGGAGGAAGCGGTCCGAGATGTACCGGTCGGCCAGCGTGGCGGCGGCGACGAGGGCCGAGTCCGTGATGGAGACACGGTGGTGCGCCTCGTAGCGGTCGCGCAGACCCTTGAGGATCTCGATCGTGTGGGGGAGGGAAGGCTCCGCCACCTGGATCGGCTGGAAGCGGCGTTCCAGCGCGGCGTCCTTCTCGAGGTGCTTGCGGTACTCGTCAAGCGTCGTGGCACCGATGGTCTGGAGCTCACCACGGGCCAGCATGGGCTTGAGGATGCTGGCGGCGTCGATCGCGCCCTCGGCGGCGCCCGCACCCACGAGGGTGTGGAGCTCGTCGATGAACAGGATGATGTCGCCGCGGGTGCGGATCTCCTTGAGCACCTTCTTCAGGCGCTCTTCGAAGTCACCGCGGTAACGGGAGCCGGCGACCAGGGCGCCGAGGTCAAGCGTGTAGAGGTGCTTGTCCTTGAGCGTCTCGGGAACCTCGCCCTTGACGATCGCCTGGGCCAGGCCCTCCACGACGGCGGTCTTGCCGACGCCGGGCTCGCCGATGAGGACCGGGTTGTTCTTCGTACGGCGGGACAGCACCTGCATGACCCGCTCGATCTCCTTCTCGCGCCCGATGACCGGGTCGAGCTTGGATTCGCGAGCAGCCTGGGTGAGGTTGCGGCCGAACTGGTCCAGGACGAGCGAGGTCGAGGGGGTGCCCTCGGCCGGGCCGCCGGCGGTGGCCGACTCCTTGCCGCCTCCGGAGTAGCCGGAGAGCAGCTGGATGACCTGCTGCCTGACTCGGTTGAGATCGGCGCCCAGCTTCACGAGGACCTGGGCGGCGACGCCC
This sequence comes from Streptomyces sp. NPDC060028, assembly GCF_042736725.1. Lineage (NCBI taxonomy): Bacteria > Bacillati > Actinomycetota > Actinomycetes > Kitasatosporales > Streptomycetaceae > Streptomyces > Streptomyces sp. NPDC060028. Next base: position 26,894 of record NZ_JBHWVJ010000084.1, read on the forward strand.
TCGCCCTCGCGGATCAGGCCGAGCAGGATGTGCTCGGTGCCGATGTAGTTGTGGCCGAGCTGGAGGGCCTCTCGGAGCGAAAGCTCCAGGACCTTCTTCGCCCGCGGGGTGAAGGGGATGTGGCCGGACGGGGCCTGCTGCCCCTGACCGATGATCTCCTCAACCTGCTGGCGAACAGCCTCGAGCGAAATCCCGAGGCTCTCCAGGGCCTTAGCGGCGACACCCTCACCCTCGTGGATCAAGCCCAGGAGGATGTGCTCGGTGCCGATGTAGTTGTGGTTGAGCATCCGGGCTTCTTCCTGAGCCAGGACGACAACCCGCCGCGCGCGGTCGGTGAACCTCTCGAACATCGTTTATCGCTCCTCAGAGCGGTCGGGCAGTTCGGGGTCGGTCCCCGCCCTGTCCTTCCGCATGCTAGTCCCGCGGGGCGGGACAGCTCATTCCAACTGCCGACATCGCTCCGCGGCTCACCCCCGCATCAGCGGGGAAAACCGGCTTGAACTGCCGACAACTGCTCCAACCCGATGGTGCGAGACGATGTTCCCGCAGGCCAGGCAGATACCCGTCACACGTGTACGCCGATGGCGAACGGAAGCCGGTCAAATCAGCGTGTCGCCCCGATCCACTAGGAATGTCTTACCCGTAAGGACTGACACTCCATGCCGGTGGCACCGGTTCCCTCCGCTACGGGCGAACACGTTCGCGTCCCGAATCTCGGACTCCGCCCCGGCGGATGTTTACGTTCCGCATTGGCGTGGGTGCGGTCCGTCACATCGCGCGTAACCCCGGGGCGTTTCGGGAGTTGCTCCGGTCATGGCTCTCACCATCCCGCTGCCCCGTGTCCCGGCGGAGCACGTCCCGGCGGAGCACGTCCCGGCGGAGCACAGCGCGCCCGTGGCACCCTCCGCCCCCTGGGGATCCTGGTACGAACACGTGCTCGGCTGGGCGGTCGCGGGAGGGCCGCCCGTACAGCTCGTCACGGGGGTGCGGTTCGACGTGCTGGAGCTGCCGGCCGACGCCGGGACCGCGGTCCTGCGCAGGCGCGTCGCCACCGGTCCGGTGGCGGTCATGGGGCGCAGGATGCGTTTCCTGGTGGCCCCGGGCGGCGCGGAGGAGCTGGCGGGCCTGCTCGACTGGCTGGAATGGGGCGGGGTGGCCCTCGATCTCACCGCCCTGGGTACGGACGGCCGGATCACCGCTCCGGTGCCCCCGGGGTACCCGGCGGGGCCGGACGCGGAGGGCGTTCCCCGGGGGGCCGCCGTGTGGCTGCGACCCCCCGAGCCGGGGTGCGAGGCATCACTGCCGGCCCTGCCCGGTACGGGGCAGGGCCTCGGACCCGTCACGGGGGACGGGGCCGATCTCGTACGCCTCGTCGCCGCGGCGGCGACGGAATGCCACCGCGCCCGCCTGCGGCGGCGTACGCCTCAGCCCTTGGCGTTCTCGTAGGCCTCGCGGATCTCCGCGGGCACACGACCGCGGTCGTTGACGCTCAGCCCCTGGGACTTCGCCCACGCGCGGATCTCCGCGGTGTCCGGGTTACCGGACGCCGCGGCGGCACGGCCACCCTTGGCACGCCCGGCCGCGGCACGGCCACCGGTGCGGCGACCGCCCTTGGCGTACGGGTCGAGCAGCCCGCGGAGCTTTTCAGCGTTGGCGGTGGTGAGGTCGATCTCGTAGGTCTTGCCATCCAGAGCGAACGTCACGGTCTCGTCCGCCTCGCCACCGTCGAGGTCGTCGACAAGAAGGACCTGAACCTTCTGTGCCACCGGATTTCCTTTCATCGAAAATGCAGTACGCGGAAAGGAAACCGCTTTTGCCTGGAAAACACAAACCCCCCGGGGAAGGTTCGAGACCGCAACGGGGCGGGAAACGTGCGCGATTCGGACATAGGCCACAGGTGTGCGGACCGCGGGAAAAGCCGCCGTGATCGTTCAGAGGTGCAGAAGCATCCGACTGTTGCCCAAGGTGTTCGGCTTCACTCGTTCGAGACCGAGGAACTCGGCAACGCCCTCGTCATAGGAACGCAGGAGCTCCATGTAGACATCGGTCTCGACCGGCGTCTCCCCGATCTCGACGAAGCCGTGCTTCGCGAAGAAGTCCACTTCGAAGGTCAGGCAGAAAACCCTGCTCACCCCGAGCCGGCGGGCGGTGTGCAACAACTTGTCCAGCACCAGATGCCCGACTCCCCCGCCCTTCAACTCGCGGTCGACGGCGAGAGTGCGTACTTCGGCGAGGTCTTCCCACATGACGTGGAGAGCGCCGCAGCCCACCACCTGGCCGTCACCGACGCGTTCCGCGACCCAGAACTCCTGGATGTCCTCGTAAAGGACGACCGGGGCTTTGTCGAGCAGGATCCTCTGCTGCACGTACTGGTCGAGCAGGCGGCGCAGCGCGGGAACATCACCGGTGCGCGCGCGGCGGATCGTCACGGTTTTTGCATCTGCAGCGGAAAACTCTCCCATGCCCCGGACGCTATCGCCCCGGTTCGGGCCGCTGCTCGGCGGCGTCCCCCGCGGGGGCGGCGGGTTCGGCGCTCTCGGCTGCTTCGGCGGGCTCTTGCGCCCCTTCGGCGGGCTGGACGATCCGTACGGCGTCGCGCAGTGCCTCTCGCTGCTCGGCGGACATCATGCCGAAGAAGGCCACGAGGGCGGCCGCGGGGTTGTCGCTCGTCGACCACGCTTCGTTCATCAGTGCGGCCGAGTAGGCGGCACGGTTCGAGACCGCCGTATATCGATAGGCGCGGCCTTCCGCTTCTCGGCGGACCCAGCCCTTCTGATGAAGATTGTCCATAACGGTCATGACCGTCGTGTACGCGATGGACCGTTCCTGCTGGAGGTCTTCCAGCACTTCCCGAACAGTGACCGGGCGGTTCCACTGCCACACCCGCGTCATGACGGCGTCTTCGAGTTCTCCCAAGGGGCGAGGCACAACAGCACGATAGTGCGGGATGTCGGGAATTGCCCGACTATTCGGCCGACAACGCGCAACAAAAAGCGGGCGTACGGCCCGCAAGCGCCGTACACCCGTCCTTGCGTTTGCGGGGCCGCCGCCCGGCTACTCCTGCGGCTTCGCCTGCTGGGCGCCCTCGGCGCGAGCGAGCACGGCATCGACCGCCGCGTCTTCCTTCGCCTTGTTGGCACCGCCCTGGCTCTTCACGATCGTCACGACGAGGGCGATGAAGAACACGGCCATCACGAACGGGGGCACGAGCGCGGAAACGTAGTCCATGGCCCCAGCCTAGCCAGCGCTGCGGCCGGAAAGGTTCACCGGGTCGCAGCCCTGGCCGACGGCGCGGCGGGCCGCCGGGGGCGGGGTGGGCTTGCGGCGTGGCGGGAACACCTCGCCGGGCGTCGGAATGGGCCGCTCCTTGGGCTGCTCGGGCTCCTGCGGCCGCTCGGGCTGCGGTTTGCGCGGGGCGGTGCGCGGCTCGTCCTCCTTGCCGCCGGCCAGAGCCAGCAGCCGGGTGCGGGGCGCGGGGGGCGTGGAGAGCCTTCGGCGTACGGAGCGCTCCGCGACGCCCTGCGCCCGGTCCAGTAGCGCGGCCGCCACCGGGTTGGCGCGCAGCGCGCGCAGGGCGGCGAGGTCGTCGGGCACGGGCTCGTACCCCGCGGCCAGCGCGTCCTGCAGCAGCTCCAGGAAGCCGGAGAGGCTGCCGGGCAACGCCGCCCGGTAGCGGGCCAGGTCGGCGAGGAGGAACTCTCTGAGCCGCCCCGCCTCCTCGGCCGCGTCGTCCACCGACTGCGCGAGGCGCAGGCAGTCCTGGACCTCCGCCGCCGTCAGTGGGGCCGTGGAGGACTGAGACTGAAGGGCATGGGCGAGCGAACGCCTGAGCACGAGCAGCTCAGCTGCGCTGAACGCCATGCCGCCGCGGGATCCGTAAGGCGTGGGCATGGGCCGAAGATACGCGCTAATCGGACAAAATCCCCTGAGGAGGGCGTTGGCGCGGCGTGGCGGCGGCGGCCGGGTCAGCCGGACTGCTTGACGGCGCGGAGGAAGTCCGCCCAGGCGGCCTGGGTCGTGGCGAGCACGAGGTGCGCGGGGTCGGCGCGGTCGGCGACCCGTACGAGGGCGCCGGGGGCGGCGGCGACGTACACGCAGGTGTCTCCCTCGCCGCAGAACGACGACTTCTGCCAGACGGGCTGAGTGGTCATGTGTGTCTCCTCCGACAACGGCGCCGGTAATTCCCGTGGAGGGACGGTAACCCCACGGCGGGTTCCAGCCGGGGTGTTTCCGGCTGATTCGGTGGGTCGCACCGAGGCGGCCGCCCCCTTTTGTCGCGCTCCGGGCGCCCCCGGGCGCCTCCGGCGCGGACCGCTGGTGCTGTGGCCGGAAAGGTTTGCCGGGTCGCGGTGTCCGGCGCGGTGCATCGCAAGGCGGAGGACCGCGTCTCGTACTGGACGTACTTGCGCGGTC
>NZ_JBHWVJ010000085.1:0-31290 GCF_042736725.1 Streptomyces sp. NPDC060028
GCGCGGCCGCGCAGGCTCCCGCCGCGGGAGCTCCGGCTCCGGCCCCCGCCGCTGCGGCCCCGGCTCCGGCGTCCGCCACCGCCCCCGCCGCCGCGCCGTCCCCCGGGATGGTCGCGGGCGCCGGGCAGGTCCAGGCGATGTGGCCCTCCGTCCTGGAGGCCGTCAAGAACCGCCGCCGTTTCACCTGGATCCTGCTCAGCCAGAACGCCCAGGTCGCCGGCTTCGACGGCACCACCCTCCAGCTCGGTTTCCCCAATGCCGGAGCCCGCGACAACTTCGCGAGCAGCGGCAGCGAGGACGTCCTCAAGGCGGTCCTGTCCGAGCAGTTCCAGGTCAACTGGAAGATCGAGGCCGTGGTGGGCGGGGGATCGCCGGCCCCGCTCCAGACGTCCTCCTACGCCGCGCCGCCCGCCAGCACCTACAGCCCGCCCCCGGCGCAGCAGTCCCCCGCCCCGCAGTACCAGCCGCAGCAGCAGCCCCCGCAGTCGTCCTCCGCGCCGCAGCCGCCCGTACAGCAGTCGCCCCCTCCGGTCGCGCCCGAGGACGACGTACCGGGAGAGGACGATCCCGATCTGATCGAGAGCGCGCTGACCGGACACGACCTCATCGTGCGCGAGCTCGGAGCCACGGTTGTAGAGGAATACACGAACGAGTAGCCCCGCCCTGTTGGGTGGCCGCACGAAAGCACACCGGCCACGCGGGCTAGGCTGAGCAGCGTGAAGGTCCTCGTCATCGGCGGCGGCGCCCGCGAACATGCCCTGTGCCGCTCTCTGTCCCTCGACCCCGACGTCAACGCGCTGTACTGCGCCCCCGGCAACGCCGGCATCGCAGAGGTGGCCGAGCTGCGCCCGGTCGACGCCCTCGACGGTGACGCCGTGGCCGCCCTCGCCACCGAACTCGGCGCCGACCTGGTCGTCGTCGGCCCGGAGGCCCCGCTCGTCGCCGGGGTCGCCGACGCCGTCCGCGCCGTCGGCATCCCCGTCTTCGGCCCGTCCGCGCAGGCGGCTCAGCTGGAGGGCTCCAAGGCCTTCGCCAAGGACGTGATGGCCGCGGCCGGCGTCCCGACCGCGCGCAGCTACGTGTGCACCACCCCGGAAGAGGTGGACGCGGCCCTCGACGCCTTCGGCGCCCCGTACGTCGTCAAGGACGACGGCCTCGCCGCCGGCAAGGGCGTCGTGGTCACCGAGGACCGGGCCGCCGCCCGCGCGCACGCGCTCGGCTGCGACCGGGTGGTCATCGAGGAGTTCCTCGACGGACCCGAGGTCTCGCTCTTCGCCATCACCGACGGCGTCACCGTGCTGCCGCTCCAGCCCGCGCAGGACTTCAAGCGCGCGCTCGACGGCGACGAGGGCCCCAACACCGGCGGCATGGGCGCGTACTCCCCGCTCCCGTGGGCCGACCCCAAGCTGGTCGACGAGGTCATGGAGCTGGTCCTCCAGCCGACCGTGGACGAACTGCGCCACCGCGGCACGCCCTTCTCCGGGCTGCTCTACGCGGGCCTCGCCATCACCGGCCGGGGCACCCGGGTCATCGAGTTCAACGCCCGCTTCGGCGACCCCGAGACCCAGGTGGTCCTGGCCCGGCTGCGCACCCCGCTCGCGGGCGTGCTCCTGGGCGCCGCCAACGGCACCCTGCACGCCGAACCCCCGCTGAGCTGGAGCGAGGAGGCCGCCGTCACGGTGGTCATCGCCTCGCACAACTACCCGGAGACCCCGCGGACCGGGGACCCGATCGAGGGCCTGGCCGAGGTGGCCGAGCAGGACGCGCCCGACGCGTACGTGCTGCACGCCGGCACCCGGCGCGAGGGCGACGCGGTCGTCAGCGCGGGCGGTCGCGTGCTGTCCGTGACGGCGACGGGTTCCGACCTGGCGCAGGCGCGCGAGAAGGCGTATAAGGCCGTCGGGCGGATCAGGCTCGACGGCTCGCAGCACCGTACGGACATCGCGGCGAAGGCGGCCGAAGGCCGCTGAGCAGCCGCTACGCCCCTGCGCGGGCCCGGAACGCACACCGTGCGGCCGGGCCCGCGCGCGCGTTCACGTGCGACTGCATCCGGCCGCGTTCGAACGCACCCACCTTTACCCAAAGCCATTCCATCGGGTGATGGTCACCCCGTCTGCCTGACGACCGTCCCTGCCCCAACTAGGGTGCGGCGGAAGCATTCCGGCACTTGGCCCACCGGCATTGCGATGTCAGTGGCGGGTGTCACAGTGGGGGAGTGAGCAAAGCCGCCGCAGGGCAGAGGGGGTGAGGTCCGGCCGTGTCCGGAACCGGTTCGATCCAGGAAGTGGGCACGCCGTCCGCGCGTTCCCGGGCCCTTGCCGTGCTGCGCGTGCGCAGCAGGGCACTGGCCGTCGGGCTGCTGCCCGCAGCCCTCGCCGTGGTGCTGGTGAGCGCCCGGATGACGGGCCGGCTGGCCGGTGACCCCTGGCCGGTGGTGACCCTCGTCGTGTGCGCGGTCGCCGCGCTGGTGCTGGTGGTCGGCGGGTCCTTCGCCGCCGTGGTGCTGCGGGCGAGCCCCGCCGTGACGCCGACGGTGGCGGTGTCCGAGGCCGCCGCTCCCGATCTCTACCGGCTCGTGCGGGACCTGGCGGACCGGATGGACGTGCCGGCCCCGTCCGCGATAGCGCTCACCCCGGACTGCGACAGCTGGCTGGAGGACCGCACCCATGCGGCACACCGCCGCGGGGGCATATCCACCGGCCCGGAGTCCGCCCCGGGCGCGGCCCCGGTGCTCGTGATCGGCTCACCCTTCCTGTGGTGGATGCGGGTCGCGGAGCTACGGGCCGTGCTCGCGCCCGTCGTTGCCGGTACGGGCCCTTCCGCGCATCCGGACATAGCCGACGCGCGCGGTTTTGTACGGGGCCTCGACGCCGCGGCGGACGTGGGCAACCGGCGCGGGCTGGGCTGGATCGCCGCCCCCGCCCGGCTGCTGCTGCGGCTGTGCCGGGTGGACGCCGCGGAGATGGAGCGCGGGGTCGCCGCGGCAGCCTCCGAGCGTGCACAGGGTGTGGACTACGGGCTGCGCATCGTCGCCCAGGAGCAGGTCGGCCTCGCCTACGCGGGCTGGGACCGGCTGCTGACCCGGGTCGCCCTGCCCGCCTGGCGGATGGGCCGGTGGCCCGCGCACCTCGACGCGGGCGTGGTCTCCGCGTTGACCGAGCTGTCCCGGCGGGACCGGCTGGCCGAGGGGTTCACCTCGCGGCTGGGCGAGCGCCCGGCGTGCGATCTGCTGGAGCAGCCGGGGACGGTCGACGAGGCGGCTTCGCTGCTGGCCGCGCGCCTCTTCCACGGCGGTCCGGCCGACGCCGGGCCGGACTGGTCGCCTGTGGACTGGGCGGCGTATCCGGAAGAGGTCGTGGACCGCAAGTGGCGTTCGGAGGCGGCGCGACTGCTGGCCGCACTGGACGCGCTCTCCGCACCCGCCGCCTCCACGGTGGATCGGGTGCTGGGTTACCTGTCCGACGCCGGCGGCGCGGGCGCGGCCGGGGAAGCGCTGGCAGGGCGGCTCAGCGGCGACGTCGCACGTGAGGAGCGGGCCGACTCCACCGGAGCCGGCAAGGCGAAGGCGCGCGGCGCGGACACGGTGCCGCTGTTCCCGCTCCAGCCGCCGCGCAGCGGGCGGGACCTGCTGGCCGACCACGTCACGGCGATGGTGTGCTGTGCGGCCGTCGACTCTGCCGGGGCCGCCCCGGGACTGGACTGGCTCGACGGCCCGGTCCTGCTGGTCGGCGGCGAGCGGCGGGCGGATCTGGCGCCGCGGGTGCTCTCCCTGGTGGAGGACGGCGACCCGGAGCCCCTGCGGGACTGGCTCGCCGAGGTAGGCGTCCGCCCGGAGAAGCCGGTCCGCCTGGTGTGAAGGCGACCGTCACCGTGACGGTGACGGTGACGGGGTGCGGCCGGTCCCCGGCTGCGCCCCGGGCGGGTGCACCCTCGTACGCGCAAGCGGATTTCAATGTTCCGGTCACGTCAATTCGCGACGAACGGTGACGGACTGCGTGCGTTATGTGATGTGCTGGGACCGGTCGCGACGTTCGGGGGAGCGAGGGAGGGGACGGTAATGGGTGCGGAGCAGATCCGGCGTTGGGAGTCAGGTGCGCTCGCGCACGCGGTGACCGATCCCTTCGGGCAGGGCCCCCTGCCGTGGCTGCGGGGCAGCGAGCTGTACTTCGACGACACCGGGCAGGTCGTGCCCTGGTACGTGGACCCCGCCGTGGCCGCCGGACAGATCCCGCGCGCCCGCGGCCACGGCGGCCCGCGCACCGCCGACGACGTGCACCGGCAGATCAAGGGGTTCGCCTCCACCGGAGCCGTCGCGCCCGGCGAGGCCATCGACTTCCACATCACCGTCGACCCGCCCCAGCAGTTCTCCGTCGACGTCTACCGCATCGGCCACTACGGCGGCGACGGCGCCTCCAAGATCACCACCAGCCCGCGCCTGTCCGGCATCGTCCAGCCGACCCCCCTCACCGCCGACCGCACCGTCTCCTGCCACCACTGGTGGCTCTCCTGGCGGCTCCAGGTCCCCTCCTACTGGAACCTCGGCGCGTACGTCGCCGTCCTCACCACCGCCGACGGCTACCGCTCCCACATCCCCTTCACCGTCCGGGACGACCACCCGGCCGATCTGCTCCTGCTGCTGCCCGACATCACCTGGCAGGCCTACAACCTCTACCCCGAGGACGGTCGGACCGGGGCGAGCCTCTACCACGCCTGGGACGAGGACGGCCGGCTGCTCGGCGAGCAGGACGCGGCCATCACCGTCTCCTTCGACCGCCCCTACGCCGGCGCGGGCCTGCCCCTGCACGTGGGCCACGCCTACGACTTCATCCGCTGGGCCGAGCGCTACGGCTACGACCTCGCCTACGCAGACACCCGCGACCTGCACGCCGGCCGCGTGGACCCCTCCCGCTACCGCGGCCTGGTCTTCCCCGGCCACGACGAGTACTGGTCCGCGCCCATGCGCCGCACCGTCGAGCGCGCCCGCGACCACGGCACCTCCCTCGTCTTCCTCTCCGCCAACACCATGTACTGGCAGGTCGAGCTGGGCCCCTCGCCCTCCGGGGTAGAGGACCGGCTCCTCACCTGCCGAAAACGCCGCGGCCCCGGCCGCCCCAGCCTCTGGCGCGAAGTCGACCGCCCGGAGCAGCAACTGCTCGGCATCCAGTACGCGGGCCGGGTCCCCGAGCCCGCGCCCCTGATCGTGCGCAATGCCACGCACTGGCTCTGGGACTCCACCGGAGCCGCCGAGAACGACGAGCTCCCCGGCCTGGTCGCGGGCGAGGCCGACCGGTACTTCCCGCGCACCCAGCTCCCCGAGCACCAGGACCGGATCCTGCTCGCGCACTCCCCGTACGAGGACACCGAGAGCCACCGCCGCCACCAGGAGACCTCCCTGTACCGGGCCCCCAGCGGCGCGCTCGTCTTCGCTTCCGGCACCTTCGCCTGGTCCCCGGCCCTGGACCGGCCGGGCCATGTGGACGAGCGGGTCCAGCGGGCCACCGCCAACCTCCTCGACCGGATCTGCAAGCGCGACTGACACCCCCTGGGCGGTCCGATCACCCCTGTACGGGAGAATGGACCTGCGCTCGTACAGAACCACAGGGAGACCCCGTGTCCGGATTTGTCGAAAAGCCCGAGCCGGTGCAGGTGCCGGGCCTCGTCCACCTCCACACCGGAAAGGTGCGCGACCTCTACCGCGACGAGGACGGCCGCCTCGTCATGGTCGCCAGCGACCGGATGTCCGCCTTCGACTGGGTGCTGCCCACCGAGATCCCGGACAAGGGCCGCGTCCTGACGCAGCTGTCCCTGTGGTGGTTCGACCAGCTCGCGGACCTCGTCCCGAACCACGTGATCAGCACCGAGCTGCCCGCCGGCGCCCCCGCCGACTGGGCCGGCCGCACCCTGGTCTGCCAGAACCTGGACATGGTGCCGGTCGAGTGCGTGGCCCGCGGCTACCTCACCGGCTCCGGGCTCGCCGAGTACAACCAGACCCGCACGGTCTGCGGACTCGCCCTCCCCGAGGGCCTCGTGGACGGCTCCGAGCTGCCCGGTCCGATCTTCACCCCGGCCGCCAAGGCCGCGGTCGGCGAGCACGACGAGAACGTCTCGTACGAGGAGGTCGCGCGCACCGCCGGCGTCGAGACGGCCGCGCTGCTGCGCCAGGCCACCCTGGCCGTCTACGGACGCGCCCGCGACATCGCCCGCGACCGCGGGATCATCCTGGCGGACACCAAGTTCGAGTTCGGCTTCGCGCCCGACGGCACCCTCGTCGCCGCCGACGAGGTGCTGACCCCGGACTCCTCCCGCTTCTGGCCGGCCGACCAGTGGGAGCCGGGCCGCACCCAGCCGTCCTTCGACAAGCAGTACGTCCGCAACTGGCTGGCCTCCCCGGCCTCCGGCTGGGACCCCAAGGGCGAACTCCCGCCGCCGGCCCTCCCGCAGGAGGTCGTCGCGCAGACCCGCGCCAAGTACGTCGAGGCGTACGAGCGGCTCACCGGCCTGACCTGGTCCTAGAACGGAGGAAGCCCCCCGGTCCGAGGACCGGGGGGCTTCTTCGTTACAGAGCGGACAACGCGACTCGAACGCGCGACATCCACCTTGGCAAGGTGGTGCTCTACCAACTGAGCTATGTCCGCATGCGCCGTAACGCGAGACCTACTATACCCAACCTCGCTCCCGTGCGAGACGCACCGCCGTGTGACGGTTCTCGGCGCCCAGCTTCGTCGCCGCCGAGGACAGGTAGTTGCGTACCGTCCCCTGGGACAGCGAGGCCCGCTCCGCGATCTCCGCGATCGGCGCCCCGTCCCCCGCGAGTTCCAGTACTTCCGCCTCGCGGGCGGTCAGCGGTGAGTCCCCCGCGCTGATCGCGTCGGCCGCCAACTCCGGGTCCACATAACGGCCTCCGGCGTGCACGGTACGGATCAGCTCGGCCAGCCGCTGCGCCGAAACCGTCTTCGGCGCGAAGGCCCGCACCCCCGCCGCGAGGGCCCGCTTCAGGTGCCCGGGGCGGCCATGACTCGTCACGATCATGACCTTGCAGTCGGGGAGTTCGGCCCGCAGCGATGTGGCGACGCTCACACCGTCCGCCCCCGGCATCTGCAGGTCCAGCACCGCCACGTCGGGCCGGTGCGCCCGCGCCATCGCCAGGGCCTCCGGCCCGGTGGCCGCCTCGGCGACGACCAGCAGATCGTCCTCCAGGGCCAGCAGCGCGGCGAGCGCGCCCCGGATCAGGTGCTCGTCGTCGGCCAGCAGTACGCGTACGGGGCTCATGCCCGCGCCTCCAGTCGTTGCAGTGGCCGGCCCGGGGCCCGGCCCGGGACCACGGCCGTCAGCCGGTACCGGCCGCCGCCCACCAGGCCGGCCTCCAGGGTGCCGTCGACCATCGCGAGCCGCTCCCGCAGCCCGGTGAGTCCCGATCCGGGCGGCCCGGCCGGCGCGTCGGGGGCGCCGTCGTTCTCCACGAGCAGCGTCAAGGAGACCGAGGCCCCTGCCGTCTCCTGCGTGAGCCGGATCACGCAGTTGCGCGCGTCCCCGTGCCGCAGCACGTTCGTCGTCGCCTCGCGCACCACCCAGCCGAGCGCCGACTGCACCTCGGAGGGCAGCTCGCGTCCCGCACTCATTTCGACCCGGCATCGCATGCCGGCCGCGGTCAGCACCCCGCGCGCGCCTTCAAGCTCCGCCGAGAGGTCCGCCTCCCGGTATCCGCGGACCACGTCGCGGACCTCCTTCTGCGACTCCCGGGCGATCCGCTGCACCTCGACCATCTGGTCCACGGCCTCGGGGCGCTCGCGCCGGGCCAGTTGGACCGCCAGCTCGCTCTTGAGCGCGATCACCGCCAGGTTGCGGCCCATCACGTCGTGCAGGTCCCGCCCGAAGCGCAGCCGCTCCTCGGCCACCGCCAGCTGGGCCTGGAGCTCCCGGGCCTGGTCCAGCTCGTAGACCGTCTTCAGCAGCCAGGAGGAGAAACCGCAGGCCAGGGTCAGCAGCAGGCTGGTGAGGAGGATGCCGATGCCGTAGCCGACGGCTTCCCCGCCGGGCAGCCCGGCCGCGGCCGCCGCACCCGCCGTCGCCACGGCCGCGCCCGGTGCGACGTACGTCATGTGGCGGACCCTGCGCAGGGCGAGCGTCAGCGAACCGGTGGCGAAGCCCACCATGTTGGCGACGAGGGTGGGGGTCACGCCCTCGTGGGTGATGGTGCCGGCGGACCGCAGGGTCAGCGCGGCGGCCGTCAGTACGGCGGTCAGCGCGACGAGGGCCACGGCCAGCCGGCCGGGGCGCTCGCGCCGTCCGAGCACCCAGTCCAGCGACCTGGAGGACAGGATTCCGCACAGCGCGACCTGCGCACCGACGGGAAGCAGCCACAAGAGGGCGCCCCGGCCCTCGGGCGCGAGCCCCGTCAGGACCGCGAAGCCCTCCAGCACCACGAAGAAGTGGAAGGACCAGCGGGTGTACAGCTCGACCTTCTGCGCGCTGCTGCGGTTCTTCCACCATCCGGTCAGCTTCGACACAGCCCCGGTCCCCCTGTCGTCCTCATGCACCAAGCCTCGCCGTGATCCTGCCGGATAGGGAGGGCGGGTTGTCATGACCCCCGATGACATTTGTCATCGCGTTCATCGCGTTCATCGGGGCCTCGGGGCATCGGTGCCGAGGGCATACGACAAAGGCCCTGATCAATGATCAGGGCCTTTGCACTCTGAGCGGACGACGCGACTCGAACGCGCGACATCCACCTTGGCAAGGTGGTGCTCTACCAACTGAGCTACGTCCGCATACTCGCAACGACAAACTGCCGGGCGATGCGTGCATCACTGTACCTGATCCACGACAGTGGTCGGTAAAGCGTGCAGAGCGGGTGACAGGGATCGCACACTGCGCCTTCCCCCTGGAAGGGGGATGTTCTACTACTGAACTACACCCGCACGACCTTCAAGGCTTTGACCTGCGGTCTGGCCCCTTGGCGTGATCCACACACTAGCGGAACCATGGGGGTGGATGGCAAATCGGCCCTCAGTGCGCGGTGTTGTACGCCTCGTAGACCTTCTTGGGGATGCGGCCGCGCGGCGGCACGTCCAACTGGTTGGAGCGGGCCCAGGCCCGGACGACCGCCGGGTCCGGGGCGATGGCCGTGTGCTTGAAGGCCTTCCCGGAACGGGACTGGCGCCGGCCGGCCGCCAGGAAGGGGGCGAGGCTCTTCCGCAGTTTCTTTGCGTTGGCCACATTGAGGTCGATCTCGTACGACTTACCGTCCAGCCCGAAGACGACCGTTTCCGCCGCTTCTCCGCCATCGATGTCGTCGGAGATCGTGACTACCACGCGCTGCGCCACGTATATCGGTCCCTTCGATGCGACACCGATCCGCGCTGACGTGCGGTGATGTCGCCTGTGTGGATGTTTCGGAGCAATGCAACTTTCCGCCCCCGCCGCCAAGCGACAAATGCCACTGTCCCGGAGGATTCCTTTGTACCCCGATTCGCATTGTATTGCGAAGCCCAGTTAATTATCTCCGCGTGTCCCGCCGCAATGTGGGGCGCGTGGTTTTCCGGCGGATTTTGCGAAGCGTTGGTGAAGCCGAAACCGCGGAGAGGTGACGGCCGCGAGAAATCTACCCGCGTAGAAATTTTGGCCGGGTACGCTGAGGGAACCGCCTTCGCACCAACCACCACACGGGAGTGCCAGTGGCACGCGTCGTAGTCGACGTCATGCTCAAGCCGGAGATCCTCGACCCCCAGGGCCAGGCGGTGCAGCGTGCACTGCCGCGTCTGGGCTTCGACGGGATCGCCGACGTCCGCCAGGGGAAGCGCTTCGAACTGGAGGTGGAGGGCCCGGTCGACCAGGCCGCCCTCGACCGCATCCACAAGATGGCCGAAACGTTCCTCGCCAACACCGTCATCGAAGACTTCACCGTGAAGGTCGAGGCCTGACGGTGACCACACGCATCGGAGTCGTCACGTTCCCCGGAACGCTCGACGACCGTGACTCGCTGCGCGCCATCCGCCTCGCGGGGGCCGAGCCCGTCTCGCTCTGGCACCGCGACAAGGACCTGCACCAGGTCGACGCGGTCGTCCTCGCGGGCGGGTTCTCCTACGGGGACTATCTGCGCGCCGGAGCCATCTCCCGCTTCTCGCCGGTGATGGAGACCATCATCGAGCAGGCCAAGGGCGGCATGCCCGTCCTCGGCATCTGCAACGGCTTCCAGGTCCTCACCGAGGCCCACCTGCTGCCGGGGGCGATGCTCCGCAACAACCACCTGCACTTCATCTGCCGCGACCAGAAGCTGCGGGTGGAGAACGCGGAGACCGCGTGGACCGGCGACTACACCGCCGCCCAGGAGATCTCCGTACCGCTCAAGAACATGGACGGCCGCTACGTCGCCGACGAGCGCACGCTCGACGAACTGGAGGCCGAAGGCCGCGTGGCCTTCCGCTACCTCGACGGCAACCCGAACGGTTCGCTGCGCGACATCGCCGGCATCACCAACGCCGCGGGCAACATCGTCGGCCTCATGCCGCACCCCGAGCACGCGGTCGAACCGCTGATCGGGACGGGCCGCACCGACGGTCTGCCGTTCTTCACCTCGGTCCTGAAGAAGCTGGTCAGCGCATGAGCCTCGACACCGTAAAGAACGCCACCGAAACCCCGGACTCGGCGCAGCCCTGGAAGGAGCTCGGCCTCAAGGAGGACGAGTACGCGCGCATCCGGGAGATCCTCGGCCGCCGCCCGACCGGCGCCGAGCTCGCCATGTACTCGGTCATGTGGTCCGAGCACTGCTCGTACAAGAGCAGCAAGGTCCACCTGAAGCAGTTCGGCGAGAAGGCCCCCCAGAACGACGCCATGCTCGTCGGCATCGGCGAGAACGCCGGCGTCGTCGACGTCGGCCAGGGTTACGCGGTCACCTTCAAGGTCGAGTCGCACAACCACCCCTCGTACATCGAGCCCTACCAGGGCGCGGCCACCGGCATCGGCGGCATCGTCCGCGACATCCTCGCCATGGGCGCCCGCCCGGTCGCCGTCGTGGACCCGCTGCGCTTCGGCGCGGCCGACCACCCCGACACCAAGCGCGTCCTGCCGGGCGTGGTCGCGGGCATCGGCGGCTACGGCAACTGCCTGGGCCTGCCGAACATCGGCGGCGAGGTCGTCTTCGACGCCTGCTACCAGGGCAACCCGCTGGTCAACGCCGGTTGCATCGGCGTGATGAAGCACGAGGACATCCACCTCGCCAAGGCCTCCGGCCCCGGCAACAAGGTCATCCTCTACGGCGCCCGCACGGGCGGCGACGGCATCGGCGGCGTGTCCGTGCTGGCCTCGGAGACGTTCGACGACTCCAAGCCCACCAAGCGCCCCGCCGTCCAGGTCGGCGACCCCTTCCAGGAGAAGCTCCTCATCGAGTGCACCCTGGAGATCTTCAAGGAGAAGCTGGTCGCGGGCATCCAGGACCTCGGCGGCGCCGGGCTCTCCTGCGCGACCTCCGAGCTCGCCTCCGCCGGCTCCGGCGGCATGCGCGTCGAGCTCGACACCGTCCCGCTGCGCGACGCGACGCTCTCGCCCGAGGAAATCCTCATGAGCGAGTCGCAGGAGCGCATGTGCGCGATCGTCGAGCCGCAGTACGTCGAGCGCTTCATGGAGATCTGCGAGAAGTGGGACGTCATCGCCACCGTCATCGGTGAGGTGACCGACGGCGAGCGCCTGGAGATCTTCTGGCACGGCGAGCAGATCGTGGACGTGCCCCCGGGCACCGTCGCCCACGAGGGCCCCGTCTACAACCGCCCGTACGCACGCCCCGAGTGGCAGGACGCGCTGCAGGCGGACGACGCGGGCCGGCTGCCGCGGCCGCAGACCTCCGAGGAGCTGCGCGCGCAGGTCCTCGCCCTGGTCTCGTCCCCGAACCAGGCCTCGAAGTCCTGGATCACCGACCAGTACGACCGCTTCGTGCAGGGCAACACCGTCCTGTCGCAGCCCGAGGACGCGGGCATGGTCCGCATCGACGAGGAGTCCAACCTCGGCGTCGCCATGGCCACCGACGGCAACGGCCGCTTCGCGAAGCTCGACCCGTACGCCGGCGCGCAGCTCGCCCTGGCCGAGGCGTACCGCAACGTCGCCGCGACCGGTGCCAAGCCGCTCGCCATCTCCGACTGCCTGAACTTCGGCTCCCCCGAGGACCCGGGCGTCATGTGGCAGTTCGCCGAGGCCTGCCGCGGTCTGGCGGACGGCTGTCTGGAGCTGGGCACCCCGGTGACCGGCGGCAACGTCTCGCTCTACAACCAGACCGGTGACACCGCGATCCACCCGACCCCGGTCGTGGCGGTCCTCGGTGTGATCGACGACGTCAACCGCCGTACGCCGATGGCGTTCGCGGAGGCCGGCCAGCTGCTGTACCTGCTCGGCGACACGGCCGAGGAGTTCGGCGGTTCGGCCTGGTCCGAGGTCGTCCACAACCACCTGGGCGGTCTGCCGCCGAAGGTGGACCTGGGCCGCGAGAAGCTGCTCGGCGAGATCCTGATCTCGGCCTCGCGCGACGGCATGATCGACGCCGCGCACGACCTGTCCGACGGCGGCGTGATCCAGGCGCTCACCGAGTCCTGCCTGCGCGGCGGCAACGGTGCGCGGGTCGTGGTGCCCGAGGGCCTGGACGCCTTCACCTTCCTGTTCTCCGAGTCGGCCGGCCGGGCCATCGTGTCCGTCCCGCGCAGCGAGGAACTCCGCTTCACCGACATGTGCGGTGCGCGGGGTCTGCCCGCGGCCCGCATCGGTGTGGTGGACGGCGACGAGATCGAGATCCAGGGCGAGTTCACCCTCCCCCTGGCCGAGCTCCGCACCGCCCACGAGGCCACGATCCCGGCGCTGCTCGCCTGATCACCGCCGCACGCGGCTTTCGCCGTACGAGCCCCCGCCCGGGCCTTCCGGGCGGGCGCTCGGTCGTTGCGGGCCGCGGGGAAAGTAGGGTCGGGGCATGCCGCCCGCCAGGAAGAAGCCGCGTACCTACGACCCCGCCAAGATCCGCGCGGCCGTCACCGCACAGTTCGGACATGTCGCCGACGCCGTACGGGGGTTGGACGCCGGGCAGCTCGCACGGCCCAGCGGGCTCGGCGACTGGAGCGTGGCCGACCTCGCCGCGCACATCGCCTGGATCGCGGACTCGATGGCGGCCGGCCTCGCCCGCCCGCCCGCCGCGGTCGCCGAACTGCCCGCCGTCGAGTGGCCCTTCGCCACCGCATCCCTCGCCGGGAAGATCTCCGAAGCCGCCAGGGAGACCCTGAGCGGGGCCCCGCTGCCCGAGCTGTACGAGGGGGCCGGCGCCCGGATGGCCGAGGCGCTGGCGGCGAACCCGGGCAGCCGGGTGCTGGACCTGTGGATCGGCGACATGACCCTGGCCGACTTCCTGGTCACCCGTACCGTCGAGCTCGTGGTCCACACCGACGACCTCAACCGGGCCGCCGCACTGGACATCCCGATCGAGCGGCAGGCCCTGGCCGCCTGCACCCGGCTGCTCGCCGACGCCCTCGCGGTCAAGGCGCCGGGCGGCTCGGTGGAGGTACGGATGCCCCCCTTCGCGGTGGTCCAGTGCATCGAGGGGCCCCGGCACACCCGCGGCACCCCGCCGAACGTGGTGGAGACCGACCCGCTGACCTGGATCCGGCTCGCCACGGGCCGTACGGGCTGGGCCGAGGCGCTCTCGCAGGCCCGGGTCAGGGCGAGCGGGGAACGGGCCGACCTGTCCGCGCTGCTCCCGCTGATGAGCTGATGAGCTGACGGGCTGGGCCCGGCGGTGAGCGGGGCGGTGAGCCCGGCGGAACCGGCGGCGGCCCGGCTCCGTCCCAGGGGCATGCGTACGTACCGGCACTGCCTCGCCGCCCTCGCACTCGCGCCGCGGTCACGGCCGCGACCACGGTCACCGCTTGCGCCGGGCACGGCCCGAGCGGCACGTTCACGCCCCCCGCCCCGGACACGGCGTTCGAAACGGCCCTCGGTGCCCCGCTCATCGCCACGCAGTGGATCGTGAGCTCCCTGGTCAGCGGCGACACCGCGGCCTCCGTACCCGCCGACGCGGCCGGCCGGGCGCGGTTCACGATCGCCGCCGACGGGGCCACGAGCGGCAGCCTCGGCTGCAACCGGTTCACCGCCAGGGCCACCGTCGACGGCCAGCGGCTCACCTTCGGGCCGCTGGCCACGACCCGGGTGGCCTGTCAGGGCGCGCAGGGTGAGGTCGAGCGGGCGCTGACCGGGCTCTTCGGCAGCGGCCCGCTCACCTGGAAGATCCAGGGCGACACCCTGACCCTCGCCGGCCCCGACGCCAAGGGCCTCGCGGCCGAGGCGGCCTCGGCCGCGGAGTGACCCCCGCGGCGGCAGTCACGCCGGGTAGGGCAGC
The DNA here is from genome assembly GCF_042736725.1 of Streptomyces sp. NPDC060028. Taxonomy (NCBI): domain Bacteria; kingdom Bacillati; phylum Actinomycetota; class Actinomycetes; order Kitasatosporales; family Streptomycetaceae; genus Streptomyces; species Streptomyces sp. NPDC060028. Next base: position 14,363 of record NZ_JBHWVJ010000085.1, read on the forward strand.
AGTCCCGCGTCCACGGACTCCCAGGCCGCGCGCAGCTGCGCCAGCCGGGCCGGTTCCACAGCGGCCTTGTCGGCCTGCTCGCGGAGGTCGCCGGCGAGGTCGAACAGCTGGTCCCGGCCCGCCTTGCCGCGGTAGTACTTCCAGTCCCCGCGGCGCAGCGCCCGCTCCCCGCGCACCCGCCAGAACAGGTCCCGTTGGGCGATCCGCTCGCCGCGCAGCAGGTACCCGGCCAGGCTCACGCCGTCCAGCGGGTACGCCGGGTGCGGCCGGGTCCCGGCCAGCTCCAGCAGGGTCGCCGTCCAGTCCGGGCTGAACACCGGCACGTGGCTGACCTGGCCGCCGTCGAGGCGTGCCGGCCAGCGCGCGATGTTCGGCACCCGGATCCCGCCCTCCTGGAGGGAGGCCTTGTTGCCCGACAGCGGCCAGTTGTACGAGAACCGCTCGCCGCCGTTGTCGCTGGAGAAGACGACCAGGGTGTCCTCCTCCTGCCCGGAGCGCTTGAGGGCCTTCAGCACCTCGCCGATCGACCGGTCGAGGTCCTCGACCATCTCCTTGTACTTCTCGACCGAGCCGCCGTCCTGGTGCCACAGCGCGCGCCCGTCGCCCGCCTTGATCCGCCGGACGATCTCGGCGCTCTCGCCGGTGTCCCCTTCGGCGATCCACGGCCAGTGGGGGGTGGTGAAGTTGAGGTTCAGCAGCCACGGCTTGCCGTGGTGGTCGCGGGAGACGTACTCGGATGCCCGCTCCGTGATGATCCGCGTGTAGTAGCGCAGGTCCTTGTACTCGGCGTCGCCCTCGTAGAGGTCGTACTCGCCACCCAGGCCCAGCTTGGAGTAGTACTCCAGGGCCCCGCCGAAGTTGCCGAAGAACTCCTCCCAGCCGGACTTGGTCGGGCTGTGGTCGGGCAGGTAGCCCGCGTGCCACTTGCCGATCAGCGCGGTGGCGTAACCGGAGTCGCGCAGCAGCGAGGCCAGCGTCGGGTGGGTCGGCTCCAGGCCCGCCGACTTGTCGGCGATCGGCTCGGCCAGCCCGCCCGCGGTCCGGGCCGGGTAGCGCCCGGTGTACAGGCTGAACCGGGTCGGAGAGCAGGTCGCGGAGCCGGAGTAGGCGTCGGTGAAGCGGACGCCCTGGCGGGCGAGGCGGTCCAGGTTCGGGGTCTTGATGTGCGGGGAGCCGTACGAGGACAGGTCGGCCCAGCCGAGGTCGTCGCCGAGGATGAACAGGATGTTCGGCCGCCGCGAGCGCCGCCCGCTCGCGGCCCGGAACTCCCGCTCCCCGGATCCCGCGTACGGGCCTTCGGCGGCCTGTGCGGGGGCGGCCCCCGGCCCCACCGCGGCGGCCGCCGCACTCGCTGTGACGGCACCGCCGAAGGCACGACGGGACAGCTTGCTGTTGTACGAAGACACAAGTACTCCAAGGCGCAGCTCACCCCCTGGCCCAGGGCGGGGCGCGGGACGGCGCGCGGCACGGCAGGGCAGGGCGGGGCGTGGCGGAAATGAGAAAAGGGGAAGGAGAGTTGCGGTTACGCAGAACAGCGACAGATGGCGCTCGCGACACGGACCAGGTCTACGTGGCGGCGCTCGACAAGGGTGACGGAAACGTCACCGAGAGGCTGCATGGAGCGAGAGCCTGTACGAATGCGCTCGTAGATGTCAACAAGTGCTCCGCATACCGAGACGGGCCGCTCGCTCACCCTCTGTGCTGTGAGATTTCCCGGCCGTCCCCAATTCGGACCAGTGGTCGATCTCGCCTACACTTGGTGGTGTGCCTCGTGGTGATGGACGACTCAACCACGACCTGCTCCCCGGAGAGAAAGGCCCCCAGGACGCTTGCGGCGTCTTCGGTGTCTGGGCTCCGGGTGAAGAGGTCGCCAAGCTCACCTACTTCGGACTGTATGCGCTACAGCACCGCGGACAAGAGTCCGCGGGAATCGCTGTAAGCAACGGTTCCCAGATCCTCGTCTTCAAGGACATGGGCCTCGTTTCCCAAGTCTTCGACGAAACCTCTCTCGGCTCGCTCCAGGGTCATATCGCGGTCGGTCACGCCCGCTACTCGACCACCGGAGCCTCCGTCTGGGAGAACGCGCAGCCCACCTTCCGTGCGACCGCCCACGGCTCCATTGCCCTGGGTCACAACGGCAACCTGGTGAACACCGCCGAGCTTGCCGAGATGGTCGCCGACCTCCCCCGTCAGGACGGCCGCGCCACGCAGGTGGCCGCGACCAACGACACCGATCTCGTGACGGCCCTGCTGGCCGGCCAGGTCGACGAGGACGGCAAGCCCCTGACGATCGAGGAGTCGGCCACCAAGGTCCTCCCGAAGGTCAAGGGTGCGTTCTCGCTCGTCTTCATGGACGAGGGAACCCTCTACACCGCCCGTGACCCGCAGGGCATCCGCCCGCTGGTCCTCGGCCGCCTGGAGCGCGGCTGGGTGGTCGCGAGTGAGACCGCCGCCCTCGACATCTGCGGCGCCAGCTTCGTCCGCGAGGTCGAGCCGGGCGAGCTCATCGCGATCGACGAGAACGGTCTGCGGACCTCGCGATTCGCGGAAGCGAAGCCCAAGGGCTGTGTCTTCGAGTACGTCTACCTGGCGCGCCCGGACACCGACATCGCCGGCCGCAACGTCTACCTCTCGCGTGTCGAGATGGGCCGGCGCCTGGCCAAGGAAGCCCCGGTCGACGCCGACCTGGTGATACCGACGCCGGAGTCCGGCACGCCCGCCGCCGTCGGATACGCCGAGGCGAGCGGGATCCCGTACGGCTCCGGCCTGGTCAAGAACGCCTACGTCGGCCGGACCTTCATCCAGCCCTCGCAGACGATCCGCCAGCTCGGCATCCGCCTCAAGCTCAACCCCCTCAAGGAAGTCATCCGGGGCAAGCGCCTGGTGGTCGTCGACGACTCGATCGTCCGCGGCAACACCCAGCGCGCCCTCGTGAAGATGCTCCGCGAGGCCGGCGCGGCGGAGGTCCACATCCGGATCTCCTCGCCGCCGGTGAAGTGGCCGTGCTTCTTCGGCATCGACTTCGCCACCCGGGCCGAGCTCATCGCCAACGGCATGTCGGTCGACGAGATCGCCACGTCCCTCGGCGCGGACTCGCTCTCCTACATCTCGCTCGACGCGATGATCGAGGCGACGACCATCCAGAAGCCCAACCTCTGCCGTGCCTGCTTCGACGGCGAGTACCCGATGGAGCTGCCCGACCCGCAGCTCCTCGGCAAGCAGCTCCTGGAGACCGAGCTCGCGGGCGGCACGGACGCCGCCGACGCGCTCCGTCGCCCGTAGCCGAGTCCCCACCCGCTCAACCTGCGCCGGGCCCCGTCTTTCAGGCTTTTCCCGGGGCCCGGCACCCCACGCAGCAAACGACACGAAAGCTCTCTCCTGTCATGACAGAGAAGACCACCGGTGCCAGCTACGCAGCCGCGGGCGTCGACATCGAAGCGGGAGACCGCGCCGTCGAGCTGATGAAGGAGTGGGTGAAGAAGACGCAGCGCCCCGAGGTCCTCGGCGGCCTCGGCGGCTTCGCCGGCCTCTTCGACGCCTCCGCCCTCAAGCGCTACGAGCGCCCCCTGCTCGCCTCCGCGACCGACGGCGTCGGCACCAAGGTGGACATCGCCCGTCAGCTGGGCGTGTACGACACCATCGGCCACGACCTGGTCGCGATGGTCATGGACGACATCGTCGTCTGCGGCGCGGAGCCGCTCTTCATGACCGACTACATCTGCGTCGGCAAGGTCCACCCCGAGCGTGTCGCGGCGATCGTCAAGGGCATCGCCGAGGGCTGTGTCCTCGCCGGCTGCGCGCTGGTGGGCGGCGAAACCGCCGAACACCCCGGTCTGTTGGGCCCGGACGACTTCGACGTGGCGGGCGCGGGCACCGGTGTCGTCGAGTACGACCGGCTGCTGGGAGCGGATCGCATCCGTACGGGTGACGCCGTCATCGCCATGGCGTCCTCCGGCCTTCACTCGAACGGGTACTCGCTGGTCCGCCACGTCCTCTTCGACCGGGCCGGGATGTCCCTGGAGAGCCACGTCGAAGAGCTCGGCCGAACCCTCGGCGAGGAGCTCCTGGAGCCCACCAAGATCTACTCGCTGGACTGCATGGCCCTCACCCGTACGGCCGAGGTCCACGCGTACTCGCACATCACGGGCGGCGGCCTCGCGGCCAACCTCGCCCGGGTGATCCCGGACCACCTGCACGCCACGGTCGACCGCTCGACCTGGACCCCGGGTGCGGTGTTCGACCTGGTCGGCACGGCGGGCCGGGTGGAGCAGCTGGAGCTGGAGAAGACCCTGAACATGGGCGTCGGCATGATGGCCGTGGTCCCGCAGCAGTCGGTGGACGTGGCCCTGACCGCGCTGGCCGACCGGGGCGTGGACGCCTGGGTCGCCGGCGAGATCCTGGACCGCGGCGACCACACCGAGGGTGCGACCCTGACCGGTTCCTACGCGAGCTGAGCAGCACGGAAACCCGGCCCGGGGCGATGCCCTGGACCGGGTTTCAATGTTTTGACCCTGTGAAGCTGTGAAGCCTTGAATCCGTGCTGGTGATCAGATCAGCGCGTCAAGCGCCACGACGGTGTGCCGACGGACCGGACTCTTCGTCCTCGTCGTCGTCATCGCTGTTGTACAGCTCCGCGTACCGAGCGTACGGGTCGTCGTCGTCATCCTGCTCTTCATCAACTTCGACCGGCTCGCTGACTGGCAGCGGTTCCGTGGTCGATGCGCCCAGCTCGTTGGCCAGACGCGACAAGTCAGTCCCGCCGCTGCTGTACTTCAGCTGGCGGGCGACCTTCGTCTGCTTGGCCTTTGCCCGGCCGCGCCCCATGGCTCGACCCCCTCGGTGACGGGGCTCGACGGCCCCAGAGTCTGACACGCGTTCATGGTTCGGAGCGGGCTCTCCGTGGAGAGACCGTCCGTAGGGGTTTAACGGTACCTGCTTCCGCGGCCATACGGTACGCCGCCCGCATGACGCGCCCCGGTGCAGTACCAGCAAGGCGCCCCGTCCTCGCTGGTCAGCTGCGATTTTAGCCCTTTCCTGGCCTGCGACCCGCCGAAGTACAGTGAGTTCTGTCTCGCCGCACCCCGGCGGGCGCACCCGAAGGCCCCGTAACGGGCCTGTGAAGGCCCGCTGCGGTCCTACACGGCGCGAGCGGCGCGGGCGTCCGCCATGCGCTGCTCGGCGATCCGGTCGGCCGCGGCGGCCGGCGGAATCCCGTCCGTCTTCGCGCGTGCGAATATGGCCAGGGTGGTGTCGAAGATCTGCGCCGCCTTCGCCTTGCAGCGGTCGAAGTCGAAGCCGCGCAGCTCGTCGGCGACCTGGATGACCCCGCCGGCGTTGACCACGTAGTCCGGCGCGTAGAGGATCCCGCGGTCCGCGAGGTCCTTCTCGACGCCCGGGTGGGCGAGCTGGTTGTTGGCCGCGCCGCAGACGACCTTCGCCGTCAGGACGTTCACCGACGCGTCGTTCAGGGCCCCGCCGAGCGCGCAGGGGGCGTAGATGTCCAGGCCCTCCACGCGGATCAGCGCCTCCGTGTCGGCGACCGCGGTGACCTTGCCCGGGTGCTTGTCGAGGATGCGCCGCACCGACTCTTCCCGCACGTCCGTGATGACGACCTCGGCGCCGTCCGACAGCAGGTGCTCGACCAGGTGGTGGCCGACCTTGCCGACGCCCGCCACCGCGACCTTGCGGCCGCGCAGGGTCGGGTCGCCCCACATGTGCTGGGCGCTGGCGCGCATGCCCTGGAAGACGCCGAAGGCGGTGAGCACCGAGGAGTCGCCGGCGCCGCCGTTCTCGGGGGAGCGGCCGGTCGCCCAGCGGGTCTCGCGGGCCACGACGTCCATGTCGGCCACGTACGTGCCCACGTCGCAGGCGGTCACGTAGCGGCCGCCGAGGGACTCCACGAACCGGCCGTAGGCCAGCAGCAGTTCCTCGGTCTTCAGGACCGCCGGGTCGCCGATGATCACGGCCTTGCCGCCGCCGAGGTCGAGACCGGCGAGGGCGTTCTTGTACGACATGCCGCGCGAGAGGTTGAGCGCGTCGAGGACGGCCTCCTCGTCGGAGGCGTACGCGTGGAAGCGCGTACCGCCGAGGGCGGGGCCCAGGGCGGTGGAGTGGATCGCGATGACGGCCTTGAGGCCTGTGGCTCGGTCCTGGCACAGCACGACTTGCTCGTGGCCGCCTTGTTCCGTGCGGAACAGGGTGTGCAGGACGCCGTCGGTCATTTCGGTCACGGTGGTGACTCCCATGGAAGAGATGCGGCGGAATGACGCCCGCCCTGCGGGTGGGGGAGGGCGTGCTGGGAGCAGCGTAAGACCTGTGGGGCGTACGGGACCGCCCTGTCCGGGGATCGGAACACTCCCGGAGTACGGGAAGGCTCCCGGGGCCGTGGAGGTGAACCTGGCGCCCAAAAGGGGGAGTACGAGAGCGTGAGCGAATCCCCCGATCCCCGGCTGCCCTCCGCGCGTTCCGCGCCCGCCGTCCCGTACGCCTCCTACCTGCGCGTCTACGAGCCCCTGGCGGCCTTCCCGGAGCCGGAGCGCGGGCACTGGGCCGACTACGCCCGCCGCGGGGTCACTCCGACCGCCCAGGACGAATTGCGCCGCTCCCTGTCCGACTTGGTGCGGGTGCCCGTGGTGGGGGTGCCGGCCCACGAGAGCGCGGACGCCTTCACCGCCGAGGTCGACGGGGTGCTGCTGGTCTGCCCGTGGCGCACCCGGCTGCGCGGCTGGCTGGCGCTCCAGGAGCTGGTGGGGCAGTTCCCGCTGCCGGTGCTCGACGCGGCCCTGCCGCCGGGCCTGCGGCGGCAGGCGGCCGAGGACTACGAGCGCTGGCGCGAGCGGAATCCGGACGCGCGCCCGTGGATCCGTACCGGGGTGTGGCAGGTCCCGCTGCGCTGGTTCGTGCTCGTGGCCGACGAGGAGCGGGAGTACGTGCCGGGTGAGCGGCTGCGCTACCGCACGCCGATGGTGCAGGCCCGGCGGCGGCTCGCGCGGGGCCTGCGGGCCCTGCGGGAGGCGGAGGGGTACGGAATGCTCGCCGAGGGGCTGGTGGAGGTCGGGAGCTGGCTGGAAGAGTTCCACCCGCGCTCGATGGTCGAGCTGGACTACGGCGGGCTGCTGCACGCGCTGCCCGCGGACCGGCTGGCGGCCGACCGCTCGGCCCGGGACCTGGCGGCCGGCCTCGCCGCGCTGCGGGCCGGGGACGAGTCGGGGGCGGCGGGGACGTACGGGGAGCTGGCGGAGCGCTGGCGGGCGGTCAGGGAGCGGCTCTTCGCCAACTAGGACCTGACCCGGTCGGACGGACGGACGGACGCAGCGCCCCGGAGCTCCCGCGCATCGGCCGATCGGCCGATGGGGGTGCAAGTCACCCATCGGGGGCTTGATCATCTCATTCAGGACTTAGTTCCAGGACCTTCGTCCCGATACGGGCCATTGGCCCAAGCGTGACGGACCGCACTATCTACACCCTTGCGCCCTTCCCCTACCCTCGTGCCAAAATAGGACAAGGAGTCCGGGGAGGGTTCCTTCCGCCCAACTAAGGGCGGAATGCTCGGCATTGCGCTCTACGGGGGGTCTGACGACTCCTGATGGCTCTGTGACTGATCGTCACAGTGGGGTGACTGTCCGTTATGGGGCGGTCCATCGGCTTCCGCCGCTGATGAACACCTCGGAGGGCAATTCCGTCGGTTTGGCCGTCGAGGCTGGACGGATGGTGTAGTTGTAGTGCCGAGGACAAGCCGTTCGTCCTATAACCGACTCGGCCCGCGTATGTCCATTTCGGGCAACGCGGGCCAAGGTGCAGAATTTAGAGGAAAGAACCGAGATGGTTCGGTTCTCCCGAGGAGGCCGCTCATGACCGCTCGCACCCCTGATGCCGAGCCGCTGCTGACCCCGGCTGAGGTTGCCACGATGTTCCGCGTGGACCCGAAGACGGTCACTCGCTGGGCCAAGGCTGGCAAGCTCACGTCCATCCGCACCCTGGGTGGACACCGCCGTTACCGCGAGGCTGAGGTCCGCGCACTGCTTGCGGGAATTCCGCAGCAGCGCAGCGAGGCCTGAGGTTCCGCAGCACCCCTTAATACCGGGTCTATATCGGGTCCCCCAATCCGATGAAACCCACATGGCTTCATACGACCGGTCCTGCCCCAACAGGTCCGACAGTCGTCGGTCGCGCTGGACTCCGCCGGGTCCAGCGCGATCTTTTTTATGCCCAGGTCAGGGCAGAAATCGGGCTGGTGTGCGGGGTTCGCCGAGGGGGGTGCCATTGCACATATTAAATTGAGGCGGCGTAGGGGTCCGATAAATGTGAGCATCTCAAAAACTCATGTGGTGACTCCCGTCACAGACGATCGCTCTTGTCCGACCGGTAATGCACCCCGTAAGAGGACACGGGTCGTGAACCGCATCATGCGGACGAGGGATTTTCGGGAGTGATCCGGGAGGGGAGGGCCGGGAGCCGCTCGGAGCAGCTCGCACCGGCCGGGGAAACGCATCAGGGCCCGCATCCCCTGAGGGATACGGGCCCTGACGTTTCTGCGAACCTGACGGGACTTGAACCCGCGACCTCCACCTTGACAGGGTGGCGAGCTAACCAACTGCTCCACAGGTCCTTGATGCGCTGCCGATCACCCGGCTGCGAATCAAACTGTACAACAGCTCAGGGGGTGCGGTCGAACCCGATCACGGCGCCGCCGCATCCACCGCCTTCACGATCCGCTTGTCGGAGATCGGGTACGCCGTCCCGAGCGCGTGCGCGAAGTAACTGACCCGGAGTTCCTCGATCATCCAGCGGATCTCGGTCACCTCGGACGGCACCGGCCGCCCCTTCGGGAGCTGCTCCAGCAGCCACAGGTACTCGTCCCGCATCTCGTGGACCTTCTCCATGCGCGTGGTGTCGCGCTGGACGCCCGTGGGCATCTGCTGGAGCCGCCGGTCCGCCGCCACCAGGTAGCGCATCAGGTCCGGCAGCCGGCGCAGTCCGGTCAGCGTCACGAAGCCGGCCGGCATGAGGGCCGCAAGCTGCGTCCTGACGTCCTGCAGGTTGGCGACCAGGGCCAGGCTGTTCGTGGCCTTCAGACGGCGCTCACAGGCCTGCCAGGCGGCCAGCACCTGCTCCACCTGGCCCACCGTGCGTACGGTCGTGTCCACCAGGTCGGCCCGTACGGCTTCGTAGAGCTTCCGGAAGCCCGTCTCGTCCCACGCCGGGCCGCCGTGGTGGGCGATCAGCTTGTCGGTCGCCGCGGTCGCGCAGTCGTCGAACAGCGCCTGGATCGACCCGTGCGGGTTCCTGGACAGGGCCAGCTTCTGCTGGTTGGTCAGGTGGTCCGAGGCGAACTTCGCCGGATTCACCGGGATGTTCAGCAGGATCAGCCGCCGGGTGCCCAGCCACATCGCCTGCTGCTGCTCGGCCTCGGTGTCGAAGAGCCGTACGCAGACGGTCGCGCCCTCGTCCACCAGCGCCGGGTAGGCCTTCACCGGCTGACCGGCCCGCCGGGTCTCGAAGACCTTGCTCAGCGTGCCGATCGTCCAGTCGGTCAGCCCGGAGCGCTCCAGCGACTCGCCGCCCGCCCGCTCGGCGGTGGCCGCGGCGGCCTTGGAGAGGGCCTGGCGGGCCTTGGGCTTCAGCTTCAGCCGCAGAGCCTCCAGGTCCTTGTCCTCGGCGAGGTTCTTGCGGCGCTCGTCGACGATCCGGAAGGTGATCTTCAGGTGGTCCGGGATCCGGGTGAGGTCGAAGTCCTCGGCCGAGACCGGCACCCCGACCATCCGGTGGAGCTCACGCGCGAGCGTCACGTGCAGGGGCTCCTGCAGCGGCACGGCCGTCGCCAGGAAGCGGGTCGCGAAGTTCGGCGCGGGCACGTAGTGGCGGCGGATCGGCTTCGGCAGCGAGCGGATCAGTTCGGTGACGATCTCCTCGCGCAGACCCGGGATCTGCCAGTCGAAGCCCTCGTCGGTGACCTGGTTCAGCACCTGGAGCGGGATGTGGACGGTCACGCCGTCCGCGTCCGCGCCCGGCTCGAACTGGTACGTCACGCGGAACGTGAGCTGCCCCTGCTGCCAGGAGTCCGGGTAGTCGGCCTTGGTGACCCCGGCCGCCTTCTCGGTCAGCAGCATCTCGCGCTCGAAGTCGAGCAGTTCGGGCTCGTCGCGCTTCTTGTGCTTCCACCAGGAGTCGAAGTGCGCCCCGGAAACCACGTGTTCGGGGATCCGCTGGTCGTAGAAGTCGAAGAGCGTCTCGTCGTCGACCACGATGTCGCGGCGCCGGGCCCGGTTCTCCAGCTCCTCCACCTCGGTGAGGAGCTTGCGGTTGTCGGCGTAGAACTTGTGGTGGGTCCGCCAGTCGCCCTCGACCAGCGCGTTGCGGATGAACAGCTCGCGTGAGACCTCGGCGTCGATCCGGCCGTAGTTGATCTTCCGCTGGGCCACGATCGGTACGCCGTACAGCGTGACCTTCTCGTACGCCATCACGGCCGCCTGATCCTTCTCCCAGTGCGGCTCGCTGTACGTGCGCTTGATCAGGTGTTGCGCGAGCGGCTCGACCCACTCGGGCTCCACCTTGGCGTTCACCCGGGCCCACAGGCGCGAGGTCTCCACCAGCTCCGCCGACATCAGGAACTTCGGCTGCTTCTTGAAGAGCGCCGAGCCCGGGAAGATCGCGAACTTGGCGGACCGCGCCCCCAGGTACTCGTTCTTGTCGGTGTCCTTCAGGCCGAGGTGCGAGAGCAGGCCGGCCAGCAGCGAGATGTGGACGCTCTGCTCGGGGGCGTCGGCCTCGTTGACGTGGATGCCCATCGTCTTGGCGACCGTGCGCAGCTGCGAGTAGATGTCCTGCCACTCGCGGATCCGCAGGAAGTTCAGGTACTCCTGCTTGCACATCCGTCGGAAGGCGGAGGAGCCGCGCTCCTTCTGCTGCTCGCGGACGTAGCGCCACATGTTCAGGAAGGCCAGGAAGTCGCTGGTCTCGTCCTTGAAGCGGGCGTGGTTCTGGTCGGCCTGGGTCTGCTTGTCCGAGGGCCGCTCGCGCGGGTCCTGGATGGACAGGGCGGCCGCGATGACCATGACCTCGCGCACGCAGTTGTTCTTGTCCGCCTCCACGACCATGCGGGCCAGGCGCGGGTCCACCGGGAGCTGGGAGAGCTGGCGGCCCATCGGGGTGAGCCGCTTCTTCGGGTCCTTCTCCGTCGGGTCCAGCGCGCCGAGCTCCTGGAGCAGCTGGACGCCGTCGCGGATGTTGCGGTGGTCCGGCGGGTCGATGAAGGGGAACTGCTCGATCTCGCCGAGGCCGGCCGCGGTCATCTGCAGGATGACGGAGGCGAGGTTCGTGCGCAGGATCTCGGCGTCCGTGAACTCGGGACGGGAGAGGAAGTCGTCCTCGGAGTACAGCCGGATGCAGATGCCGTCGCTGGTACGGCCGCAGCGGCCCTTGCGCTGGTTGGCGCTGGCCTGCGAGATCCGCTCGATGGGCAGCCGCTGGACCTTGGTGCGGTGGCTGTAGCGGGAGATCCGGGCGGTGCCCGGGTCGATCACGTACTTGATGCCCGGGACGGTCAGCGAGGTCTCGGCGACGTTCGTCGCGAGGACGATCCGGCGGCCGGTGTGCTGCTGGAAGACCCGGTGCTGCTCGGCGTGCGAGAGGCGCGCATAGAGGGGGAGCACCTCCGTGCCGTGCCCATGAGCGCCTCCGGCGCGCGGCGGGTTCCGTTTGTTCAGGGCGTCCGCGGTGTCGCGGATCTCGCGCTCGCCGGAGAGGAAGACCAGGACATCGCCCGGACCCTGCGCCTGCAGCTCGTCCACGGCCTCGCAGATCGCGGTGATCTGGTCCCGGTCACTGTCGTCGCCCTCCTCCTCCAGGAGCGGGCGGTAGCGGACCTCGACCGGGTACGTACGGCCGCTGACCTCGACGATCGGCGCGTCCCCGAAGTGCCGCGAGAACCGCTGCGGGTCGATGGTCGCCGAGGTGATCACGACCTTGAGGTCGGGGCGCTTCGGCAGCAGCGTGGCCAGGTAGCCGAGCAGGAAGTCGATGTTCAGAGACCGCTCGTGGGCCTCGTCGATGATGATCGTGTCGTAGGCGCGCAGCTCGCGGTCCGTCTGGATCTCGGCCAGCAGGATGCCGTCCGTCATCAGCTTCACGAAGGTCGCGTCCTGGTCCACCTGGTCGGTGAAGCGGACCTTCCAGCCGACCGTCTGCCCGATCTCGGACTTCAGCTCCTCCGCGATGCGCTCCGCGACCGTGCGGGCGGCGATCCGGCGCGGCTGGGTGTGCCCGATCATGCCCCGGACGCCGCGGCCCAGCTCCATGCAGATCTTGGGGATCTGCGTGGTCTTGCCGGAGCCGGTCTCGCCCGCGACGATCACGACCTGGTGGTCGCGTATCGCCTCGGCGATCTCGTCCTTCTTCTGGCTGACGGGCAGGTTCTCGGGATACGTGACCTCCGGCATCCGCGAGGCACGGCCGGCCAGTCGCTCGGCGGCCTTCGTGGCCTCCGCGGCGATCTCGTCGAGCACGGCCTGCTTGGCCTCGGGCTTGCGGATACGGCGGGCGCCTTCAAGGCGGCGGCCGAGGCGGTGCGCGTCACGGAGGGAGATCTCACCGAGAAGCGTCTGCAGGGCGGCGAAGGAAGTAGACATACCTGGTCGAGGATCTCACCTGGTCCCTCCGGGTGGCGAACGCATTTGTGGGGCTGACCCGTACCATTTCGGGACGAGTCCCCCGACCGCCTTCCGTGAGAGGCCCCACGTATGCGCAGCAGTCCGCACCGCGGCGTGTGGTGCCTGGCGGCTGCCGCCGTGCTGGCGGTGCTCTGCGCCCTGGCCGGCGCCGGACCGGGCGGTACGGAGCTGCGCGCGCCCCGCGCGTCGGCCCCGGCCCTGCTGTCGGTGGCCGCGCAAGCGCAGGCGCCGGCCGCCCACGACGCGGGTGCCGGGCGGTGCGACCCCGCTCCGGCGGGGCCCGACGGCGCCCCGGCCGTGCCGGCGCGGGCCGCCGGGCACACGGAACCCGGCACACCGGCCGCCGACCGGCCGGCGCTCGGCGAGGGCGGACCCTTCGCGATCCCCCGCGCGCTGATCTGCGTACGCGGGCCCGATCTGGCGGCTCCCGGGCCGGTGGAGCTCTCCGTGATGCGGGTGTAGGCGGACCGGTCACCCCCGGTCCGCCCCACCCCACCCTTCCGCAGCACTGGAGAACGCACCCGCATGTCCTCTTCCTCCCGCAAGGCCGCCTCCCGCAAGCCCGCCTCCCGCAAGACCTCCGCCCGCAAGCCCCTGCTGATCTCCGCCGGCGTCGCCGTCGCGGCGATCACCCTCGGCCTCGTCTCCTGGCAGGCCACCGCCCCCGCCGAGAAGGACTCCGGCCGGTCCGGGGCCTCCTCCGCCGCCGCGCCCGGGACCGACCCCGCCGCGGAGCTCAAGGCGCTGGCCCGCCGCGACTTCGGCGACAAGCTCGCCGTGGGCCGCCCGGACGCGCCCGTCGTGCTCATCGAGTACAGCGACTTCAAGTGCGGCTACTGCGGCAAGTTCGCCCGCGACACCGAACCCGAACTGGTGGAGAAGTACGTGCAGGACGGCACCCTGCGCATCGAGTGGCGCAACTTCCCCATCTTCGGCGCCGACTCCGAGGCCGCCGCCAAGGCCGCCTGGGCCGCCGGGCAGCAGGACCGCTTCCGGCAGTTCCACGCGGCCGCGTACGCCGAGGGCTCGAAGGAGAAGGGCTTCGGCGAGGCCCGCCTGGAGGAACTGGCCCGGCAGGCCGGCGTCCCGGACCTGGAGAAGTTCAAGCAGGACGCGGCCGGCGACGGCGCCGCCGCGGCCCTGCGCAAGGACCAGGAGGAGGGCTACCGCATCGGCGTCCAGTCGACCCCCTCCTTCCTGATCAACGGCACGCCCATCGCGGGCGCCCAGCCCCTGGACGCCTTCACGGCGGCGATCGCCAAGGCCAAGGCCGCGAAGTGACCGACATCGGATACCTGGCCGCCCTGCTGGGCGGCCTCCTCGCCCTGCTCAGCCCGTGCAGCGCCCTGCTGCTGCCGGCCTTCTTCGCGTACTCCATCGACTCCGCCTCCCGGCTGCTCGCACGCACCGGGATCTTCTACGCGGGCCTCGCGAGCACCCTCGTACCGCTGGGGGCGGCCGGCTCGTACGCCGGGCGGTTCTTCCACGGCAACCGCGAGGAGCTGGTCCTCGTCGGCGGCTGGCTGATCATCGCGCTCGGGCTCGCGCAGATCCTCGGCCTGGGCTTCGCCTCGAAGCGCATCTCGGAGCTGTCCGGGCGGATCCGGCCGACCACCGCGCTGTCCGTGTACGCGCTCGGCGCGGTGTACGGCCTGGCCGGCTTCTGCGCCGGCCCCATCCTGGGCAGCGTCCTGACGGTCGCCGCGGTCAGCGGCAGCCCGGTCTACGGCGGCCTGCTGCTGGCGGTCTACGCCCTGGGCATGGCGGTGCCGCTGTTCCTGCTGGCCCTGCTGTGGGAGCGGTTCGACCTGGGCCGGCGGCGCTGGCTGCGCGGCCGGGCCCTCTCGGTGGGCCGCTTCGAACTGCACACCACCTCGCTGCTGTCCGGGCTGTTCTTCATCGTGCTCGGCACGCAGTTCCTGGTCTACGACGGGGCGAGCGCGCTGCCGGGGCTGCTGGACGTGGACGACTCGTTCGCGGTGGAGGAGCGGGTCCGCTCCCTCACGGGCGGGTTCCCGGACTGGGCGCTGCTCGGGCTGGTCGCCGTGGGGGCGGCTGCCGTGGGCCTGGTGAAGTGGCGGCGTACGGAGCGCTCGGCCACCGAAGACCCGGCCGACGCCGGGTAACGCGGAAGGCCCCGTCCGATGGACGGGGCCTTCTCTGTGGTGGCTGGGGCCGGGGTCGAACCGGCGACCTATCGCTTTTCAGGCGATCGCTCGTACCAACTGAGCTACCCAGCCACGAAACCGTTTCCGGCTTCAGCGAACCTGACGGGACTTGAACCCGCGACCTCCACCTTGACAGGGTGGCGAGCTAACCAACTGCTCCACAGGTCCTTGCATTGTGCGAGAACAAGTCTCGCACATGGTGTTGCGTACCCCCAACGGGATTCGAACCCGTGCTACCGCCTTGAAAGGGCGGCGTCCTGGGCCACTAGACGATGAGGGCTAAAGGCCCGCCGGGCACTTCTCAGCGCGTCGGGGACGTGAGAAGCATATGGGATCCGGGGAGCTATCGCCAAAACGGTTTCCCCCGGAGTCACAATGGCCGGGTGCTGGAGATGACGCGCGAGGAGTTCGAAGAGCTCGTCGCAGAGGCCTTGGACCGGATCCCGCCGGAGCTCACGCGGCTGATGGACAACGTGGCGGTGTTCGTCGAGGACGAACCGCCCGCGGACGACCCCGAGCTGCTCGGTCTGTACGAAGGGACCCCGCTCACCGACCGCGGCGAGTGGTACGCCGGGGTGCTGCCGGACCGCATCACCATCTACCGGAACCCCACATTGCGGATGTGTGAGGACCGGGAGAGCGTGGTCGCGGAGACGGAGGTCACCGTGGTGCACGAGATCGCCCATCACTTCGGGATCGACGACGACCGGCTGCACGCGCTGGGGTACGGGTGACCCGCTCGGCCGAGGGAGCCGGGGCCGGGGCCGCCCGCGCGGCCGAGGCCATCGACCCGGACGTGGATCTCCACGTCCCCGCGCAGCGGGCCGAGCCGCAGGGCCGCGTGCTCGCCGCGGTGGCGGCCGGCGGCGTGGCCGGGGCGCTCGCGCGGTACGGGGTCTCCCTGCTGCTCCCGGCCGGGCCCGGGAGTTTTCCCTGGGCCACCTTCTGGACCAATGTGGCCGGCTGCGCGCTGATCGGCGTACTGATGGTGCTGATCAGCGAGGGCGGCCGCACGCCCGCGCATCCGCTGCTGCGGCCCTTCGCCGGGGTCGGGGTCCTCGGCGGGTTCACCACCTTCTCGACGTACGCCGTGGACTTCTCGCACCTGCTGGACGAGGGGGAGGCCGGGACGGCGCTGGCGTACGCCGGGCTCACGGTGCTCGCCGCGCTCGGCGCGGTGTGGGCGGCGGCCTCGGTGACGCGGCTCGCGGCCGGGGGCCGCGCGCGCGACCGGGTCCGGGATCGGGGGCGGGCGTGAACTGGCTGCTGGTGGCGCTCGGCGCGGCCGTCGGGGCGCCGCTGCGCTACCTGACGGACCGTGCGGTGCAGGCGCGCCACGATTCGGTGTTCCCGTGGGGGACCTTCGTGGTGAACGCGGCCGCCTGCCTGGTGCTCGGCGTGCTGTCCGGGGCGGCGCTGGCCGGGGCGGGTTCCTCGCGGCTGAACCTGCTGCTCGGGACGGGGCTGTGCGGGGCGCTCAGCACGTACTCGACCTTCTCCTACGAGACGTTGCGGCTGGCGGAGCGTGGCTGGAGGTTCCTGGCGGTGGCGAACGTGGCGGGGTCGGTGCTGGTCGGGCTGGGCGCCGTACACCTCGGGTCGCAGGTGGCGCGCCAGCTCTTCGCCTGACCGTGCGAGCCGTCCACCATTGGGGCGTGTCTCTTACGGGGCAAAGGGAGTTGGGCACATTGACCCGCTCCCCGCGGAGCTTTGCACTGTGTTCCGGAGGTGCCCCGTGCGCCAGTTGTCCGCTTCCCTGCGTCTGGCCGTCACCGCGTTCGCGGTCACGGTGACGGCGGGCTGCATGAGCGTCGGCGAGGACGCCGCGAAGCCGGGGCCCGCCTCCTCGGCGGACCTCCAGGGGGCCAAGTCCGGCGGGGCCGCCACCTCGGGCCGGGGCTCCGGGCTCCACGGCAACGGCCACGGCGGCAAGGACGGTACGGGCAAGCCGGACGGCAAGCCCGGGGAGGACGGCAAGGCCTCCGGCGCGGCCGGGGCCTCGCCCAGCCCGGGCGCGCCGGCGGGCCGGCCCGGCGTCCCCTCGCCGTCGGCGGGGCCGGGCGGCGCGGGCGGCCAGGGTCCGCAGCAGCCC
>NZ_JBHWVJ010000086.1:0-31121 GCF_042736725.1 Streptomyces sp. NPDC060028
TGGGGGCCCACGCGGCGGTGGGGGCGGCGCGCGCCGGGTTCCCCGCCTCGGGCGGGCCGGGGCGGGCCGCCGGCGCCGGGCCGCTGACGGGCCCCGCCGGACCGGGCCAGGGCCCACTACGCCCCCAGCGCCCGCGACACCGTGTAGATCAGCAGGCCCGCCAGGGCGCCGACCACCGTGCCGTTGATCCGGATGAATTGCAGGTCCCGCCCGATGTGGGCCTCGATCTTCCGCGACGTGTGCTCGGCGTCCCAGCCCGCCACCGTGTCCGTGATCAGCGAGGTGATCTCGCTCCGGTAGGTGGTGACGACGTACACCACCGCGCCCTCGATCCAGCCCTCCACCTTGTCCTGGAGCCGCCCGTCGGTGGCCAGCCGCGCCCCCAGCGACATCAGCGAGGACCGCACGCGCAGCCGCAGCTCGCTCTGCTCGTCCTCCGCCGCCGAGATGATCATCGACCTGATCGCCGTCCACGCGGAGGCGATCACGTCCTGCACCTCGCCCCGCGCCAGGATCTCCGACTTGAGCCGCTCCACCTTGGCCCGTGTCTGCGTGTCCGACTGGAGGTCGGCCGCGAAGTCCGCGAGGAAACGGTCCACCGCCCCTCGCGCCGGGTGCTCCGGCATGTCCCGCATCTCCTGCAGGAAGCGCAGCAATTCCTTGTAGACGCGCTCGCCGACCTTGCGGTCCACGAACCGCGGGGTCCAGCCCGGCGCCCCGCCCTGCACCGCCGCCTCCACCGAGTCGGCATGCGTCACCAGCCAGTCGTGCGCCCGCGCGCACACCAGGTCCACCACCCGCCGGTGCCCGCCGTCGGCGACCACCTTCTCCAGGGTCTTGCCGAGCCCCGGCGCGATCTCGGCCGTCTCGGCCCGCCGCGTGATCGCCTCCCCCACGACGGCCTGCACATCGGAGTCGCGCAGTACGGTCAGGGCCCCGCGCAGCGCCGTGGCCAGCTCTGCCGTGACCCGGTCGGCATGCGCGGGATCGGCCAGCCAGGCTCCGAGCCGGCCGCCGATGCCGAGCGCGTGCAGCCGCGTACGGACCACGTCCGCGGAGAGGAAGTTCTCCCCGACGAAGTCGCCGAGCGTGACCCCGAGCTGGTCCTTCTTGGTCGGGATGATCGCGGTGTGCGGAATGGGCAGGCCGAGCGGGCGCCGGAAGAGCGCGGTCACGGCGAACCAGTCCGCGAGCGCGCCGACCATGCCGGCCTCGGCGGCGGCCGCGACGTAGCCCGCCCAGGCCCCGGCGCCCCAGGCGTGCTGGGCGACCTTGGCCAGTACGTAGACCAGCGCCACCAGGATCAGCAGACCGGTCGCGGTGGTCTTCATCCGGCGGACGCCGCGCTGACGCTCCTCGTCGGCCGCGCTGAACACGAACCCGCCGCGTACGGGTGGTGGCACCGGTTCGGGTGGCGGTGCGGGCTCGGGTGGTGGCACGGGCTGCCCTGGCGGCGGTCCGGCCGTGCTGCGGTTCTCCACGTGCTCCTGCCTTCCCCCGGGGGCGCCGGTTTTGTGTGCATAGCATCCGACTCCCGGGAGCCCCGCAGAGTTCCCGGCACGCCGTATCGCTCGCCACGAGCGGAACGACGCACCGCTGCCAGGCCGGGCCCTACAGCTCTACGGCCCTACAGCTCCTTGCGCAGCGACGGCCCGCCGCCCTTCAGCCCCTTGCGCGACTTCGGCGGCTTGACCTTGACCTCCACCCCGCCCCAGAAGGCGAAGCCCGTCACGACCACCCTCGGGGCCCCCGGCTGCCGCGGCCCCGTGCCCTCGCTCTGGTCGAAGGCACCCATGACACCGATGCCCCGTAGATCGACCTCCACGCCCGGCGGGACCGTGATCTGGATGCCGCCCATGACCGCGACACAGGTGATCACGACCTCGGACTCGGCGAAGTTCGCCTCGCGCAGGTCGAGCTCACCGCCGCCCCAGAACGCCACCGCGTTGAACCGGGCGGGCACCGTCCAGTTGCCCTTGCGCTGGAAGCCCGACATGACCGCGACGGCCGTGGCGGAGGTACCCGACCCGCCGATCCGGGCCGGCCAGGCGGAATCCGCCCCGGCGTGACCCGCCACCGGCGACACCGGCGCGGCTCCGGTCCCGGCCGACGACGGCGCCGGCAGGTCCCGCGTCAGCGGTTCCAGTTCCGCGTACGTGCGGGACTTGTACACCGCATCCAGCCGCTCCTCGAATTCCTCCATGTCGAGCCGGCCCTCGGCGACGGCGTCCCGCAGACGCTCCATCACCCGGTCCCGGTCGGCGTCCGACGCCCTCAGCTCCGGCAACGGCTTCTCCGGCCGCTCGTCACTCATGAGCACCAGCCTATGCAGTGATTCAGGGGAGTTGTATGACTTAGCCCTGACGCGGACCCCGGGCTTATCCCTGATTTCCCCCCACCCGAACCCCCGCCCGCCTCAGCTCCTCCCCGCGTACATCCGCGCGATCACGTCCTCGATGTCCGGCTCCCGTACCGACAGGTCCACCAGCGGGTACCGCGCCGCCACCGCCGCCACCAGCGGGGCCGCCGAAGCCTGCGCCGGGAAGGCCAGCCACTGCCTCGGCCCCTCCACCTTCACCACCCGCGCCCCCGCCACGCTGATCGGCGGCAGCTCCCGCTCCAGGTCCACCACCAGGGTCCGCTCGCTCTCCCCCGCCACGCCCGCCGTGCGCAGCCCGCCCAGGGAACCGTCGTACATGAGCCGCCCGTGGTCGATCACCATCACCCGCTCACACAGCTGCTCGATGTCCTGGAGGTCGTGCGTGGTCAGCAGCACCGTGGTGCCGAGCTCCTCGTTCAACTGCCGCAGGAAGCCCCGTACCTTCGCCTTGCTCACCACGTCGAGCCCGATCGTCGGCTCGTCCAGGTACAACACGTCCGGATCGTGCAGCAGCGCCGCCGCGATGTCCCCGCGCATCCGCTGCCCGAGCGAGAGCTGCCGCACCGGTACGTCCAGCAGCTCGGCCAGGTCCAGCCGCTCCACGCAGCGCTCCAGGTTCTCCTTGAACCGCGCCGGCGGGACCCGGTACATCCGCCGCATCAACCCGTACGAGTCCTTCAGGGGCAGGTCCCACCACAGCGTCGTGCGCTGCCCGAACACCACCCCGATCCGGTGCGCGAGCCTCATCCGGTCCCGTGCCGGGTCGATGCCCGCGACCCGCAGCCGGCCGCCGCTCGGCGTCAGGATCCCGGTGAGCATCTTGATCGTGGTCGACTTCCCGGCGCCGTTGGGCCCGATGTAGCCGACCACCTCGCCCCGCGCGACCTCGAAGCTGATCCCGTCCACGGCCCTGACCTGCCGTTTCTCCCTGCGCATCAGGCTCACCCGACGCCGTACGTCGAAGACCTTCTCGACCCCGTCCAGCTCGATCAACGCATCGGCCATCACTCAGCTCCCCGTGCTTCGGTACGAACGAACTCCCGCGCGCCAAGCCAGCGACGCGGGCAGGAACACGGCGAACGCCACCAGCGGGCTCGCGTACGCCGCCCACCCCGGCAGCCCCAGCGGGTCCGGGCGCCCCAGAATGTGCAGCGCGGGCAGCCAGTTGACGAAGGCCAGCGGCACGATGAAGGTCACCCCGCGCAGCAGGTCCTTCGTGAACACCGTCGGCGGGTACTCCAGCATCGTGCAGCCCCCGTACGTGAAGGAGTTCACCACCTCCGCCGCATCCCCCGCGGCGAACTGGAACGCCGCGCCGGCCACCATCACCGCCCCGAAGATCCCCGCCCCGGCGATGATCATCACCGGCACCAGCAGCACCGTGGCGACCGTCCAGTCCACCTGCCCCGACAGCGCCGAGACCGACCAGACCAGCACCCCCAGGCCCTGCCCGAGCCGGCCCAGCCGACGCAGCGCGAAACGGTCCGCCGCGACCTGCGCGAGCACCGGGACCGGGCGCACCAGCATGGTGTCGAGCGAGCCGTCGCGGATCCGGGCGCCGATCCGGGCGGTGTTGCCGAGCAGCAGGTCCGCCAAGCCCAGGGAGGCCGAGCAGGACCCGTACAGCAGGGCGATCTCGGGCAGCGTGAAGCCCCCGAGGACGTCCACGTGCGAGAACATGATGTAGATCGCGGCGAAGTCGAGGAGCGTGATCGCCGCGTTCCCGAAGGTCGACAGGAAGAAGGACGCCCGGTACGTCATGGTCGACCGGATCCACATCGACACGATCAGCGCGTAGCCCCGCACCCCCTCGACGGCCCGGTTCCGCCGCCGCCCGCCGAGCGGGACAACGGCCGGGGCCACCGGGCGCTCCGGACCCGGACCTGGAACCGGACCCGGAACCGAATCCAGATCCCGCTCCGGATCCGGCTTCACGTCCACCGTCGCGTCAGCCACCCTGGACCACCACCTTCCGCGTCGCGGCGGACTGGATCAGCCGCCCCAGGCCCAGCAGCACGAGCGCCCACCCGGCCTGGAACCCCAGCGCCCGCAGCGCGCCCCCGGCCCCCGTGCCCATGCCGAGCAGCACGTCCAGCGGCACCTGGAGCATCGCCGCCCAGGGCAGGAGCCGTACGAACTCCCCGAAGCCGCCCGGGAACACGGTCAGCGGCAGCAGCATCCCGGAGAAGAAGATGGCGACGACGGTGGCCACCATGTTGATCCCGGCACCGTCCATCAGCCAGAACGCCGCGAGTCCCAACAGATAGCGCACGGCGAAACTCACCACCAACGCCAGCACCACGGCCACCAGGAACAGCAGCCACCGCACCGGATCCGCGGGCAGCGCCAGCCGGAACGCGAGCGCCCCGACCGCCATCGGGACCACCCCGCGGGCCACGAGCTGGAAGGCCGCCCGGCCCAGGTCCGTGGCGAGCCACCACGCCTGGAGGTCCACCGGCCGGTACAGGTCCACGGCGATGTCACCCGTACGCACCCGCTCCTGGAACTCCTCCTGGAAACCGCCGCCGATCAGTGCCCCGGCGGCGAGCAGCGACTGGCTGACCCAGATGAAGGTCAGGGCCTGCGCCTGGTCGTAGCCGCCGAGCCCGGGCCGCTCGTCCCACAGTGCGATGAACGTGTAGGCGAGGATGAAACCGAACGCGGTGTTGGTGAACACCCCCGCCGCGGTGGCCGTCCCGTAAGTGGCGTACCGCCGGAACCCTCCGGCCGCGACGGCCAGGTGAAGACGCACTCTCTGGCGCACCGTATCCCTCCGTATCCCACGTCGTTCCTACGTCGGCCAAAGCGCGCGAGCTTAGTGCGGAGGGGCGAGCCACGGAAACGATTTACGCCCCTCCGGAGCGGAATTCAGCGGCCATCGGGTAGACACCATGAGGTACAGATGTGGATGTTTCGTACGGCGCCGAGGAGTCCCGGAGATGAGCGACCAGTCACCACCCCCCGGCTGGACCCCTCGTGACCCGGACACCCCCGAAGAACCCCGGCCCGGGAAGGCCGGGGCGGCCGATCAGCCCATGGACCCCAAGCAGGCCACGAAGCCCAACAAGCCCAAGAAGGCCAAGAAGGCCGAGCGCGAACGGACCGGCTGGCGCCGCGCCCTCCCCACCTGGCGCATGGTCCTCGGCGGACTCCTGCTGCTCGCCCTGCTGCTGGGCGGCGCCCTCGTCGCCGGCTACCTGCTGGTCGACATCCCGCCCGCCAACGCCGCCGCCACCGCGCAGTCCAACCTCTACCTCTACGCCGACGGCACCCAGCTCGCCCGCGACGGCGAGGTCAACCGCGTCAACGTCCCGCTCTCGCAGATCCCGCGGTCCGTCCAGGAGACCGTACTGGCCGCAGAGGACCGGGACTTCTACTCCGAACGGGCGGTGGACCCCGCCGCGATGCTCCGCGCGGCCTGGAACACCGCGACCGGCAAGGGCACCCAGTCCGGCTCGACCATCACCCAGCAGTACGTCAAGAACTACTACCTGGGCCAGGAACAGACGATCAAACGCAAGGTCAAGGAGTTCTTCATCGCGATCAAACTCGGTCGCGAAAAGTCGAAGGACTACATCCTCGAGGGCTACCTGAACACCAGCTACTTCGGCCGCAACGCCTACGGCATCCAGGCCGCCGCACAGGCCTACTACGGCAAGGACGTCGGCAAACTCACCACCGCGGAAGGCGCGTACCTCGCCACCCTCCTCAACTCCCCCAGCGCCTTCGACGTCCTCGCCCACCCCCAGAGCCGCCCCCGCGCCGTCGCCCGCTGGAACTACGTACTCGACGGCATGGTCAAGAAGAACTGGATGACCGCCACCGAACGCGCGGCCACCACCTTCCCCGAACCCGGCAAGGTCCGCGCCGCCGCAGGGCTCTCCGGGCAGCGCGGCTACCTCGTCGAGGCCATCAAGGACTACATCGTCGAGAACAAGATCCTCGACGACAAAACCCTCGCCGAGGGCGGCTATCGCATCACCACGACCATCGACAAGCGCCGCCAGAACGCCATCGTCGACGCCGTCAACGACAAGATGGTCAGCGAACTCGACCCCGACAAGCGCAAGGCGGACCGCCTCGTGCGCACCGGCGCGGTCTCCATCGACCCGGCCACCGGCAAGGTCGTCGCCCTGTACGGCGGCATCGACTACACCAAACAGTTCGTCAACAACGCCACCCGCCACGACTACCAGGTGGCCTCCACCTTCAAGCCCTTCGTCTTCGCGGCCGCCGTGCAGAACAACTCCCGTACGCAGGAAGGCCGCACGATCACCCCGTACACGATCTACAACGGCGACAACAAGCGCCGCGTCGTCGGCACCCGGATCCGCTACGCACCGGAGAACGAGGGACAGCTCAGCTACGGGAACATCACCGTCAACACCGCCACCGACCTCTCCGTCAACACCGTCTTCGCGCAGATGGTCGTCGACGTCGGCACCGAGAAGGTCAAGAAGACCGCCATCGACCTCGGCATCCCCGCCGACACCCCGAACTTCGACCCGGGCCCGGCCATGGCGCTCGGCACCATGCAGGCCAGCGTCCTCGACATGACCCAGGCGTACGCGACCCTCGCCGCGCACGGCCGGCACACCCCGCACACCTTCCTGGAGAAGATCACCAAGGAGGGCGACACCATCGCCCTCCCGGACCGGGGCGCGAACGAGGCCGTCAGCCGCGAAGCCGCCGACACGACCACGTCCATGCTGGTCAGCGTCGTGGACAACGGCACCGGTACGGCCGCACTCGCCGCCGGGCACCCCTCCGCCGGCAAAACGGGCACCGGGGAACAGGACCGCTCCGCCTGGTTCGCGGCGTACACCCCGGACCTCGTCACGGTCGTCTCGATGATGGGCCAGGACCCGGACACGGGCACCCTGGAGTCCCTGTACGGCGCGCTCGGCGAGGCCCGTATCGGGGGCGGCGGCTACCCGGCCCGGATCTGGGCGCAGTACACGAAGACGGCCCTGGAGGGCACGGACCCGGTGGACTTCGACCTGGAACTCATGCCGGGCGCGGACCGGCCCCCGCCGCCGGTGATCCCCAACACCCCGCAGCAGACCCCGGACGACGACTCCTCGGCCCCGCCGGTACGGCCGAGCCCCCCGACCGGGGGCCAGACCCAGGGCGGGCAGAACAACGGAGGCCAGACCCAAGGGGGCCAGCACAACGGAGGCCAGAACAACGGGGGTCAGAACAACGGGGGTCAGAACACGGGCGGCCAGACCCAGGGCGGGCAGACGCAGGGCGGCCAAACACAAGGGGGCCAGACAAACGGCGGCCAGACAAACGGAGGCCAGACCGACGGAGGCCAGACCGACGGAGGCCAGACCGACGGCGGCGCCACAACCGGAAACCCGGCCGGCACCACCGAAGGCCTGCGCCCCCGCCCCCCGACGAACCTGCTCGAATAGCCCGGGTGCTCAGTGCCCGGAGGTCACCTTCAGGCCCACCACGGCGACCAGCAGCAGACAGATGAAGAAGATCCGCGCGGCGGTGACGGGCTCACCCATCACCGCCATGCCGAGCACCGCCGCACCGGCCGCACCGATGCCGACCCACACCCCGTACGCCGTACCGATCGGCAGGGTTTTGACGGCGACGGAGAGCAGCACCATGCTGGCGACGATTCCGGCGCCCGTGAACACACTGGGCCAGAGCCGGGTGAAGCCTTCGGTGAATTTCATGCCGATCGACCAGCCGACTTCGATCAGACCGGCGACGATGAGAAGAACCCAGGCCATGACAGGCACCTCCGGGACGAGAGCGAACGGGGGGTGCGTCGTCTTTGCGTCCAGCTACCCGGTACGGCGCGTCTCGTCGGGGGTTCCCCACCACCCTAGCAAAGGGCGGGCAAAGCACAAGAAAAAGGACCGGTGACCGTGGTCACCAGCCCTTCTCGCAGGTCAGATCAGAGGTACAGCCCGGTGGAGTCCTTCGACCCCTCCAGCCGCTCCGCGGCCACGGCGTGCAGGTCCCGCTCGCGCATCAGCACGTACGTCGCCCCGCGCACCTCCACCTCGGCCCGGTCCTCGGGGTCGTACAGCACCCGGTCGCCCGGCTCCACGCTGCGCACGTTCTGCCCGACCGCGACCACCTCGGCCCAGGCAAGCCGCTTGCCCACCGCGGCCGTCGCCGGGATCAGGATGCCGCCGCCCGAGCGCCGCTCACCCTCCGGCAAGTCGGACTTCACGAGCACGCGGTCGTGCAGCATGCGAATGGGGAGCTTGTCGTGCGTGGTGGTGTCGGTGATGTCGTCGCTCACGCCCCGAACCTACCTCAGCGCCTGCGCCGCACCGACAGCACCACCAGCCCGGCCACACCCACCGCGACCAGCGCGACAGGAACGATCCGCTCGACGCGCGGAGCCCCGTCCTCGTGGCGCAGCCCGTCGCGCACATCGGTCATCAGACGGTTCACGGCGACCACGGCACGCCCGGCTGCGTGGTCCACGATCCCGACGGCCCTCGCCTTGGCATCCCCAATGATCGTCTTCGGGTGCATGCGCACGCCGATCTCATCGAGCGTATCGGCGAGCTGCTCGCGCCTGCGGACGATGTCCGCCTCGATCTGTGCGGGGGTCCTGGCTTCCGACACCGCGCTGCCTCCGTCGTCGTGGTCTGTGGGGGCGTAGTCCGCCATGAACAGTCTGTCAGCTTAGTCTCGAGACATATCGATCCCCTCCCGAGGAGACTTCCGACATGAGCGAGCGACTTCAGCCGGGCGACACCGCCCCTGCCTTCACCCTGCCCGACGCGGACGGCAACAAGGTCTCGCTCGCCGAGCACAAGGGCCGCAAGGTGATCGTGTACTTCTACCCGACCGCCCTGACCCCGGGCTGCACCAAGCAGGCCTGCGATTTCACGGACAACCTGGACGTGCTGGCCACGGCCGGCTACGACGTCATCGGCGTCTCCCCCGACAAGCCGGAGAAGCTGGCGAAGTTCCGCGAGAAGGAGCACCTGAAGGTCACGCTGGTCAGCGACCCGGACAAGGAGACGCTGACCGCATACGGCGCGTACGGCGAGAAGAAGCTGTACGGCAAGACGGTCACGGGCGTCATCCGCTCCACGGTGGTCGTGGACGAGGAGGGCAAGGTCGAGCACGCCTTCTACAACGTGAAGGCCACGGGCCACGTAGCCAAGATCATCAAGGACCTGGGAATCTGACCACCCCCTCCCTCCCGAACGCAGCGGCCCGCCCCCATCCGGCGCGGGCCGCTCCGCTTATCGGACGAAACAACCCGTAACCGTCCGACTATCGGTCCGTTACCCCATACGAGAGCCGCGCACGCGGCCGGGGACGGAGGGACACGGGATGCCGACCAGCCCGTACACGAAGGAACGCCTGGCGGCGGCGGCCAGCACGTCACGCACGCTGACGGAGGCGCTGGAACAGCTGGGGGTGGACCCGAAGAGCGGGTCGAGGCGGTACCTGTACGACCGCATGCGGAAGCTCGGGGTGAACGTCGCGCACTTCGAGCGGGAGGGGGAGAAATGGACGAGAGAGGTCTTGGAGGACGCGGTCGCCCTCTCGAAGAACATGTGTGAGGTACTGCGGCGCCTCGGGCTCGAGGTCGTGGGCGGTCACCACACCCACATCAGCCGCAAGGTGAAGGCATTCGGCATAGACACCTCGCACTTCGCGCCGACCTCCCTGGCGGGGCGGCCCAAGACGAGGCGAACCCCGGAGGCGATCCTCGTCAAGCAGAACGGGCCTCATACCCGCCGAGCTCAGAGTGAACATCTGAAGTGGGCGCTCAGCGCACTGGGTGTACCCGAACAGTGCGCAAGGTGCGGCATCCAGCCGGTCTGGCAGGGGCACCCACTACCTCTGGAGGTGGACCACATCGACGGAGACTGGCGCAACAACCAACCGGCCAACCTGCGGCTGCTCTGCCCCAACTGCCACTCCACGACAGACACGTACCGCGGCCGGGGCAAGGGACGCCGGTGACCAGCGCCGCCCACTACACGCGGGAAGTCCTGGCCGACGCCGCGGCCCGGTGCAAGGACATTGACGAGGTCATCGACCGCTACGGGATACAGCCGCACCCTCAGCGGCTCCGGCAATACCTCATGCGGCGCTTCTCCGCCTACGGCATCGACATATCCCACTTCGACCGACGCCCTTACCGGCTCCACGAGAAACCGGATCAGCCCTCTCTGCAGAACGCCGTCGCCACGTCGCGCTCCTGGGCGGAGACCCTCCGGCGTCTCGATCGGCCCGACAGTAGAGGGTGGAGGGCATCTCTCAAGGCGTGGGTCCTCGAATCGGGGCTGGACACGTCGCACTTCCTCGGTCAGGCACACGGCCGCGGCAAGCCTGGACGCGTACCCCGCAAGCCCGCTGATGAAATCCTCGTCAAGCACGAGGGAAAGTGGCGGACCCGTAGCCGACTCCTGCGAAGGGCCCTGCACGACATGGGTGTTCCGGAGTGCTGCGACACCTGCGGAACACCGCCCGAGTGGCTTGGTGACCCTATGACCCTGGAGGTCGACCACATCAACGGCGATTGGAGCGACGACCGCCGCGAGAACCTGCGGTTGCTGTGTCCCAACTGTCACGCGGTCACGAGTACGTGGTGCCGAGGTGGTCGACGAAGTCGTTAGAAATCCACCCGTCGACGCCCCGCCAGCGAGTAGAGTGTTCTTGGCTTGCGCCCGTACGCCAACTGGGGAGCGGCGATCTTTAGGTGGTCGCGTATGTCGGTTCGAATCCGATCGGGCGTACCAAGCAGACAAGGCCCGGCCTCCCGAGTTTCGGGAGGCCGGGCCTTGCTGCGTCAGCCCAGGAGGGCGCGGACGAACGGGGTCAGGGCGCGGAAGGCCTGGCCGCGGTGGGAGATGGCGTTCTTTTCCGCCGGGGTCAGTTCCGCGCAGGTGCGGGACTCGCCCAGGGGCTGGAGGATCGGGTCGTAGCCGAAGCCGCCCGTGCCGGCGGGGGTGTGGCGCAGGGTGCCCAGGAGGCGGCCCTCGACCACGCGTTCCGTGCCGTCCGGGAGGGCCAGGGCCGCCGCGCAGGCGAAGTGGGCGCCGCGGTTGGCGTCGTCGATGTCGCCGAGCTGGGCCAGGAGGAGGGCCAGGTTCGCGGCGTCGTCGCCGTGGGTGCCGGACCAGCGGGCGGAGAAGATGCCGGGGGCGCCGTTCAGGACGTCCACGCAGAGGCCGGAGTCGTCGGCGACCGCCGGGAGGCCCGTGGCCTGGGCCAGGGCGTGGGCCTTGAGGAGGGCGTTCTCGGCGAAGGTGACGCCGGTTTCCTTGACATCCGGGATCTGCGGGAACGCGTCCGCGCCGACCAGCTCGTGCGGCAGGCCGGCGTCGGACAGGATGGCGTGGAGCTCGGCGATCTTGCCCGCGTTGCGGGTGGCCAGGATCAGGCGGCGGGGCGTGGAGGTCATGCCCGCCATTATTCCGGCCGCCGCCCCGGGGTCGGCCCGGCCCGGGGTCAGCCCGGGGTGCAGACCTTCGAGATCTCCTTCGCCGCGTCCGCGACGGGCGTGACGTCCGGGACCGAGTTGCCGTTCTCGATCGACGTGCGGACGTTCTTGACGGCCGCGTTCATGGAGTCGATGGCCTTGCTCAGGTCGGCGTTGTCCGTCTGGTCGCCGACCTTCTTGAGGTTCGTCTCGATCTGGTTGAGCGCGTTCTGGGCGTCCTGCGGGCTGTTGCCCGCCTGCGAGACCGCCTGCTGGAGGTCGTTCGCGCCGTCCGTTATGGCCACCGCGGTGTTCGCGCAGTCCATCGCCGTCGAGATCGCGTCGCAGGAGGTGATCGCCGGGACGGCGAGAGCGGCCGCCAGCGCGACGGCGGCTATGCGGAGCTTGTGAGTCGTCTTCGGCTGCGGTTTCACTTCGGGTCTCCCCCAACTCTGGTACATGGACGGGCGCACGGCTGTGACACCGTGCGCCCGTATCCGCGTAGACGCCGGGGCGGGCCCGGCGGTTGCCGTGGAGGCTACAGCTCCAGGGCGCCGAGCTGGATGGCCTCCAGGTCGGCGCAGCCGCCGGTGGCCAGGTCGAGCAGGGCGTTGAGTTCCTTGCGGTCGAAGGGCTCGCCCTCGGCGGTGCCCTGGACCTCGACGAAGCGGCCGTCGCCGGTGCAGACCACGTTCATGTCGGTCTCGGCGCGCACGTCTTCCTCGTAGCAGAGGTCGAGCAGCGGGACGCCGTCCACGATGCCGACGCTGACGGCGGCGACGGTGCCGGTCAGCGGCTTGCGGCCGGCCTTGATGAGCTTCTTCTGCTGGCCCCAGGCGATGGCGTCGGCGAGGGCGACGTACGCGCCGGTGATGGCCGCGGTGCGGGTGCCGCCGTCGGCCTGGAGGACGTCGCAGTCCAGGACGATGGTGTTCTCGCCGAGGGCCTTGTAGTCGATGACGGCGCGCAGCGAGCGGCCGATGAGGCGGGAGATCTCGTGGGTGCGGCCGCCGATCTTGCCGCGTACGGATTCGCGGTCGCCGCGGGTGTTGGTGGAGCGGGGCAGCATCGAGTATTCGGAGGTGACCCAGCCTTCGCCGCTGCCCTTGCGCCAGCGCGGGACGCCTTCGGTGAAGGAGGCGGTGCAGAAGACCTTGGTGTCTCCGAAGGAGACGAGGACGGAGCCCTCGGCGTGCTTGCTCCATCCGCGTTCGATGGTGACCGGGCGGAGCTGTTCGGGCGTACGGCCGTCGATGCGAGACATGGCTCCGAGCCTAGTCGGTGCCGGGGTACGGAAAGACCCCGTCCGGGGCGTCCGGGACGGGGTCGTTCGTGCGTGGGTGGGCCGGGAGGGCTCAGCTCACATCATGTCTTCGATGTCGGCGGCGATCGGGTCGGCGTCGGTGCCGATGACGACCTGGATCGCGGTGCCCATCTTGACGACGCCGTGGGCGCCGGCGGCCTTCAGTGCGACCTCGTCGACCTTGCTCGGGTCGATGACCTCGGTGCGCAGGCGGGTGATGCAGCCCTCGACCTCTTCGATGTTCTCGATGCCGCCGAGCCCGGCGACGATCTTCTCAGCCTTGGTGGCCATGTGTTTCTCCCTGATGTTACGAAGAACGAGTCTCGGCGGCCAGGTACATGGATCCCACCTGTGCGGTCCGCTTTGTCACGGTAACGCACGGTTGGCCCATCTATGCGGGCACATGACCGCTGTCTGCCGAATGATGCGAATGATGGCGATCAGCAGCAGCCTGCCCGCAACTGGTCTACACCAGTGTGCCGCACGTGCCGCCGCTGCCAAAAACGGGCCGGGCAGGGAGGACGCCGATGAGCGCGAGCAGCGCCGCAGCAGCACCACCACGGCAGCAGTGGTGGAACGGCTTGTTCCAAGGGCTCCAGAAGATGGGACGGAGCCTTCAGCTGCCGATCGCCGTACTGCCTGCGGCGGGCATCCTCAACCGGCTCGGGCAGGCGGACGTCTTCGGGGCGGACGGGCTGGGCTGGACGGACGTGGCCAAGGTGATGGCCAGCGCGGGCGGTTCCCTGCTGAACGCCGACCTCGGCCTGCCCCTGCTGTTCTGCGTCGGCGTCGCGATCGGCATGGCCAAGAAGGCGGACGGCTCGACCGCCCTGGCCGCGGTGGCCGGCTTCCTGGTCTACCGGGGGGTGCTGCACGCCTTTCCCGAGGACTGCCCCACGGGGACCAGGGACATCCAGGGCGGCTGCCTGGGAGTGGACGACTCCTTCGCGGAGTACACCTTCCAGAACCCGGGGGTCTTCGGCGGCATCATCATGGGCCTGCTGGCCGCGTGGTTCTGGCAGCGCTACCACCGGGTCAAGCTGGTCGACTGGCTCGGTTTCTTCAACGGCCGCCGGCTCGTCCCGATCATCATGGCCTTCGTCGCGATCGCCTTCGCCGCGCTGTGCCTGTGGATCTGGCCGCCGATCGGTGACGCGCTGGAGAGCTTCTCGGACTGGCTGGTGGGCCTGGGCTCTTGGGGCGCCGGCATCTTCGGGGTGGCCAACCGCGCGCTGCTGGTGATCGGCCTGCACCAGTTCCTGAACGTGCCGGTGTGGTTCCAGTTCGGCAGCTTCACCAAGCCGGACGGGCAGGTCGTCCACGGCGACATCAACATGTTCCTGAGCGGGGACCCGAACGCCGGGCAGTTCCTCACCGGCTTCTTCCCCATCATGATGTTCGCCCTCCCGGCGGCCGCGCTGGCGATCACGCACTGCGCCAAGCCGCAGCGGCGCAAGGAGGTCGGCGGCCTGATGCTGTCGGTCGGCCTGACCTCCTTCGTCACGGGGATCACCGAGCCGCTGGAGTACTCGTTCCTCTTCGTGGCTCCGCTGCTGTACGCGATCCACGCCGTGCTGACGGGTGTGTCGATGGCGGTGACGTGGGCGTTGGGGGCGAAGGACGGCTTCAGCTTCTCGGCGGGTCTGATCGACTACGTCATCAACTGGAGCCTGGCCACCAAGCCCTGGCTGATCATTCCGATCGGGCTGTGCTTCGCGGTCGTCTATTACGCCGTCTTCCGCTTCGCGATCACCAAGTTCGACATCCAGACGCCCGGCCGGGAATCGGACGAGGAGATCGCGGCGATGGAAGCGGAGAACACGAAGGCGTAGCCCCCCGCTCCCCGCGCCCGCCCACACCCCCGCCCACGCCCCCTCCGCCCAATCACCGCAAAAGCCTCGCGGACCCCCCGGGTCCGGGGGGTTTTTGTCGTTCATGTCCAGATGTGTCCTCCGTCATGAAATTCATGGGTTCCTTACGCCGACCCCACCGTGCTACAACTGGTCTACACCACTTGGTGGTGTAGACCATGCGGGCTTGTCCGGCCCCGGGTCCCTTTCTGAGACGTCGCCAGCCCCCCGTTTTCCTTGTCCCCGGGCGGCGCCTTGCCCAATGGAGGAACCACATGTCCACAGCGACGGCTGCGGAAAAGAAGAAGGGCGCTGGCGTGATGGCCGTCATGCAGCGCATCGGCCGGAGCCTCATGCTCCCCGTTGCCGTGCTGCCTGCCGGCGCGCTCCTGCTCCGCCTGGGCGCGGACGACATGCTCGGCGACAAGGACGTCTTCCCGACGTTCATCGTCAAGATCGCCGGTTACATGGCCGCCGGCGGTGGCGCGATCCTCGACAACATGGCGCTGCTGTTCGCCGTCGGCATCGCGATCGGCTTCGCGAAGAAGTCGGACGGCTCGACCGCCCTCGCGGCCGTCACCGGTTACCTGGTCTTCCAGAAGGTGCTCGCCACCTTCACGGACAGCAACCTGCCGAAGGTCGCCAAGGTCGACGGCGACAAGATCATCCACGTGGACGCCGCGGTCAACGCCGGTGTGCTCGGCGGTGTCGTGATGGGCGTCATCACCGCCCTGCTCTACCAGAAGTTCTACCGGACCAAGCTGCCGGACTGGGCGGGCTTCTTCGGCGGCCGCCGTCTCGTCCCGATCCTCTCCGCCTTCGCGGGTCTGGTCACCGGCATCGTCTTCGGTCTCATCTGGCCGGTCCTCGGCACGGGTCTGCACAACTTCGGTGAGTGGCTGACCGGTTCCGGCGCCGTCGGCGCGGGCATCTTCGGTGTCGCCAACCGTGCGCTGATCCCGATCGGCATGCACCACCTGCTGAACTCCTTCCCGTGGTTCCAGGCCGGTTCCTTCGACACCGCCAACGGTGCCGTCCACGGTGACATCGCCCGCTTCCTCGCCCACGACCCGAGCGCCGGACAGTTCATGACCGGCTTCTTCCCGATCATGATGTTCGCCCTCCCGGCGGCCTGCCTCGCGATCGTCCACTGCGCGCGCCCCGAGCGCCGCAAGGTCGTCGGCGGCATGATGTTCTCCCTCGCGCTCACCGCGTTCGTCACCGGTGTGACCGAGCCGATCGAGTTCACCTTCATGTTCATCGCCCCGGTGCTGTACGCGATCCACGCGGTGCTGACCGGTGTCTCCATGGCGCTGACCTGGGCGCTCGGCATGCGTGACGGCTTCGGCTTCTCCGCCGGCGCGGTCGACTTCCTGCTGAACCTCGGCATCGCGGACAACCCGTGGGGCCTGGCCGGCATCGGTCTCTGCTTCGCGGTGGTCTACTACTTCGTCTTCCGCTTCGCGATCACCAAGTGGAACCTCCCCACCCCGGGCCGCGAGTCCGACGAGGAGCTCGCCGAGCTGCAGAAGGCCGAGGCCAAGTAAGCACGGTCGCGGTACGTACGCCAAAGCCCCCGCTCTCCCGGAAAAGGGAGGGCGGGGGCTTCGGCGTACGTGCGTACCGCGGTTCGGCTCCGGTGGCTCAGACCTCGTAGACGGCGCCCGAGTACGCGAGGTCGATCGGGCCGTCGTAGACCGCGCGGGCGTCGGCGAGGTTCTGCTCGGCATCCGTCCACGGCGGGATGTGGGTCAGGATGAGCCGGCCGACCTTGCCGCCGCGGGCGTACTCGCCCGCCTCGCGGCCGTTGAGGTGGAGGTCCGGGATGTCTTCCTTGCCGTGCGTGAAGGAGGCCTCGCAGAGGAGGAGGTCGGTGCCCTCGGCGAGCAGCCCCAGCTCGGGGCAGACGCCGGTGTCGCCGGAGTACGTGAGGGAGCGGCCGCCGTGCTCGACGCGGATGCCGTACGCCTCCACCGGGTGGCAGACCCTCTCGGTGCGGATCTGGAACGGGCCGATCTCGAAGCTGCCGGACTTCAGGGTGCGGAAGTCGAAGACCTCGCTCATGGAGCGCTCGTCGGGGACGTCCTCGTACGCCGTCGTCAGGCGCTTCTCGGTGCCTTCGGGGCCGTAGACGGGGATCGTGCCGCAGCGGCCGCCTTCGTGGCGGTAGAAGCGGGCGACGAAGTACGCGCACATGTCGATGCAGTGGTCGGCGTGCAGGTGGCTCAGGAAGATCGCGTCTAGGTCGTAGAGACCGCAGTGGCGCTGGAGCTCGCCGAGGGCGCCGTTGCCCATGTCGAGGAGCAGCCGGAAGCCGTCGGCCTCGACGAGGTAGCTCGAGCAGGCCGATTCCGCGGACGGGAACGAACCCGAGCAGCCGACGACGGTGAGCTTCATGGAGCGTGAACCTCCGTGGACGGTCCGTGGACGGAATGCGGGCCGTGCGTGGGTCGAGCGTAAGGCGCGAAACCTCCGGTCGCTCCTCCGCGGCGGGCCGTTGTGGGGGGAATCACCTGTGCTGTCACCCGGGGGAGCGACGCCGCGGATCCGGGTTGCCGTGCCGGGGTGTCCGGGCGCGACTACGGTCGGAGTATGGACACGTCCTGGTGGCCTGCGGTCGCCGCGGTGGTGGCCGTGGCGCTGCTCGTGCTGATCCCGTGGAGGGTCCGCGGCACGCGACGGGCGGTGGCGCCGGCGCACGGGCCCGGGCCGCCTCCGCGGCCGGGGGCGGGCGAGCTGTGGTCCCTGGCGGACGGCCGGCCGTGCCTGGTGCTGGGGGTACGGGGTCCGCGGGCGCGGGTCGCGTGGATCACCGGGAAGTACGACGACCGGCGGGCCGGGGTGATCCCGTTGCCGCCGGGGACGGTCGGGGCGCAGGGGCGGGCGAGTTTTCTGGAGGCGGACCGGGTGGCGGAGGTGTCGGTGTGGGAGTTCCGCGGGCGGCTGGGGACGCTGGACCCGGCGGTGTGGGACGAGGTCCGGGGGCTGGGCGGCAGCGGATGATCCGGCTGCGGCGGGTCTACGATCCCCCCGAGCCGGGGGTGGACGGCGTACGGGTCCTGGTGGACCGGCTGTGGCCGCGGGGGCTGTCGAAGGCGGCGGCCGCGGTGGACGAGTGGCCGAAGGCGGTGACGCCTTCGGCGGAGCTGCGGAAGTGGTTCCACGCGGGCGGCTCCGCCGGGGAGTTCCGGGCCCGGTACGAGGCGGAGCTGGCGGGGCCGGAGGCGGTGGCGGAGCTGGCGCGGCTGCGGGGGCTGGCGGCCGGGGGGCCGGTGACCCTGCTGACGGCGGTCAAGGACCCGGAGCACAGCCACGCGTCGGTGTTGGCCGGGCTGCTGGCCGAGGGCGCGTGAGCGCACCGTGCCCCGCCGCGGCTGCGGCGGGGCACGGTGCGAAGCGGGGCACGGCGGCGACGGGCTCGTGGTCAGATGCGGGGAGCGGCCTGCCTGTCCGTGCACAGGGCCCAGATGACGAACACCCCGATGGCGATCGCGATGAGCGCCCACAGGGGCTGGTAGGGCAGCCACAGGAAGTGGAGCAGCACCGAGAGTGCGGCCAGGACGATGCCGGCGACCCGGCCCCACTCGGCACCCTTGAGGATGCCGACGCCGACGGCGACGACGACGATGCCGAGGATCAGGTGGATCCAGCCCCACGCGGTGAGGTCGAACTTGAACGTGTAGTCGCCGATCGGCACGTAGACGTCGTCCTTGGCGAGGGCGACGATGCCCTCGAAGATGCTGAAGACGCCCATGACTGCCATCAGGACACCGGCGAACGTCGTACCGCCGGTGGCCCACGCGCTGGGGGAACGGGCACCGACGGGTGCCGAGGGGGGAGGACTGCCGGGCGTGGTGGTCATGTCGCCACCTTCCTGCTGCGGGGAACCGGTCGTCTCCGAGCCTGCACTCGGACGGCCGGGGGGGCGACCCCACGAGGCCGAACGGGGGAATCCGGCAACGGGCCGGCCGGACCCGGACCACGACCCGGACCCGGAAACGCCGGAAACGCCGGAACGCCGCCGGGTCCGCGTGCTGCGGGCCGGGCGGCGTCGTGAAGCGTGAGGGTGCGTACGGGGCGTAGGGCGTAGGGGCGCACGGGGCGGGCGTCAGGCCCAGAGCTGGCCCTGGAGGGCCTCGATCGCTTCCTCCGTCGTCGCCGCCGTGTACACGCCGGTCGACAGGTACTTCCAGCCCCCGTCGGCCACGACGAAGACGATGTCCGCGCTCTCCCCCGCCGCCACCGCCTTGCGGCCGACGCCGATCGCCGCGTGCAGCGCCGCCCCGGTGGAGACCCCCGCGAAGATGCCCTCCTGCTGGAGCAGCTCCCGCGTCCGCGTCACCGCGTCCGCCGAGCCCACCGAGAAGCGCGTGGTCAGCACGGAGGCGTCGTACAGCTCGGGGACGAAGCCCTCGTCGAGGTTGCGCAGGCCGTAGACGAGGTCGTCGTACCGCGGCTCGGCGGCCACGATCTTCACCCCGGGCACGTGCTCCCGCAGGTAGCGGCCGACGCCCATCAGCGTCCCGGTGGTGCCGAGTCCGGCCACGAAGTGGGTGATCGACGGGAGGTCCCGCAGGATCTCGGGGCCCGTCGTCGCGTAGTGCGCGCCCGCGTTGTCCGGGTTGCCGTACTGGTAGAGCATCACCCAGTCCGGGTGCTCCGCCGCCAGCTCCTTGGCCACCCGTACGGCGGTGTTGGAACCGCCCGCCGCCGGCGACGAGATGATCTCGGCTCCCCACATGGCCAGCAGGTCCCGCCGCTCGTGCGAGGTGTTCTCCGGCATCACGCACACGATCCGGTAGCCCTTGAGCTTCGCCGCCATCGCCAGGGAGATGCCGGTGTTGCCGGAGGTGGGCTCGAGGATCGTGCAGCCGGGGAACAGGCGGCCGTCCTTCTCCGCCTGCTCGACCATGTGGAGCGCGGGGCGGTCCTTGATCGAGCCGGTCGGGTTGCGGTCCTCCAGCTTCGCCCAGATCCGGACGTCGTCCGAGGGCGACAGCCGGGGCAGCCGGACGAGCGGCGTGTTGCCGACCGCGGCCAGCGGGGAGTCGTAGCGCATTACTTCGAGCCGCCGGCCACGGCCGGGAGGATGGTGACGTTGTCGCCGTCCTTGAGCTCGGTGGAGATGCCGTCGAGGAAGCGGACGTCCTCGTCGTTGAGGTAGACGTTGACGAAGCGGCGCAGCGCCCCGCCGTCAGCCTGGTCGACAAGTCGCTCTCGAATGCCCTTGTGGCGGGTCTCCAGGTCGGAGAACAGCTCGGAGAGGGTGGCGCCCTCGCCCGTCACGGCCTTCGCGCCGTCGGTGTAGGTGCGGAGGATGGTCGGGATGCGGACCTCGATGGCCATGGCAGGCTCCAGTGTGGTGACGAAGGTGTGGAAGAGGACTGAGGGAAGTCAGAGTCAGGCGTGGCGGCGCGTGGTGCTCGCGGCTCGCTGCCCCGCGCGAGGGGGGCCGTGCGGGTCAGGCAGCCGGACAGATGGCGCTGGCGAGGCGGCACAGGTCGACGTGCAGCCGCGCCACGAGCAGCGGGCTGCCGGGCGTCTCGATGCTCACGTCGGGGGGAACCATGCGGTCATGTTAACGATTCCCGGTCCCCCGTTTGGAGTGTGATCCCGCATCGTGGACCCCCGCCGCTCACATACTGGTCAGTAGCCTGCCACGACCTGCACTTCCTCCTCCCTGATCACCCCGTCGACGATCCGGTACGAGCGGAACTGGAACTCCCCGAGACCGTCCTTGTCCGCCGTGGAGACCAGCACGTAGTGCGCGGCGGGCTCGTTCGCGTAGGTCACGTCCGTGCGCGAGGGGTAGGCCTCGGTCGCGGTGTGCGAGTGGTAGACGATCACCGGCTCCTCGTCCCGGTCGTCCAGCTCGCGGTAGAGCTTCAGCAGGTCCTTCGAGTCGAACTCGTAGAACGTGGGCGAGCGGGCCGCGTTCAGCATCGGGATGAACCGCTCCGGGCGGTCGGTGCCCGCCGGGCCGGCGACCACGCCGCACGCCTCGTCGGGGTGGTCCTGGCGGGAGTGCTCGACGATCTGGTCGTACAGGGCCTGGGTGAGGGTCAGCATGAGCGACAGGATAAGCAGACGGGCCCTCCCGTACCGAGGAGCGGTACGGGAGGGCCCGAATGCTGGACACAAGCCCTGCGGGGGCACGTTTCCCGGCCGTGGCAGGCGGCCGGGACCCGTGGCCCCGCAGGCGTCAGATGGTCTTCAGGGAGCCTTCGACAGGCCTTTCAGGCGGCCTTGTTGAAGGCCGCACCACGCGGGTTGCGGGACTTCATCACCAGGTAGGAGACACCCAGGATCAGGCCCCACAGCGGGGCGCAGTACAGCGAGACGCGGGAGTCCTTGTCGACGCCCATCATCACGATGACCATGCCGATGAAGAGCAGAGCGAACCAGCTGCTCCACGGGGCGCCGGGCGCGCGGAAGGCGGACTGCGGCAGCTCGCCGCGGTCGGCCTTGGCGCGGTAGCGGATCTGGCAGACCAGGATCATGATCCAGGCCCACATGCCGGAGATGGTGGCGAAGGAGACGACGTAGTCGAAGGCCTTGCCCGGGGCGACGTAGTTGATCCAGACGCCCACCAGCATCAGCGCGGCGGAGAAGGTGGTGCCCACCAGCGGGGTGCCGCTCTTGGTGAGCTTGGTGAAGAACTTCGGGCCCTGGCCGTTGAGCGCGAGGTCGCGCAGCATGCGGCCGGTGGAGTACATGCCCGAGTTGCAGGAGGACAGGGCGGCCGTCAGGACGACGAAGTTGACGATCGCGGCGCCGACGCCCAGGCCCATCTTCTCGAAGGCCAGCACGAAGGGGCTCTCGCCCGCCTTGAAGTTGGACCACGGGATGACCGACATGATCATGATGAGCGCGCCGACGTAGAAGACGGCGATGCGCCACGGCACGGTGTTGATGGCCTTGGGCAGGGTCTTCGCGGGGTCCTTGGACTCGCCGGCGGTGACGCCGACCAGCTCGACCGCCAGGAAGGCGAACATCACGATCTGCAGGGTCATCAGCGTCTCGCCGATGCCGTTGGGGAAGAAGCCGCGGTCGCTCCACAGGTTGGAGACGGAGGCGGTGGCGGCGGCGTCGGAGAAGCCGATGGTCAGGATGCCGGCGCAGATCAGGATCATGCCGACGATGGCGGTGACCTTGACCATGGAGAACCAGAACTCCAGCTCGCCGAAGAGCTTCACGGAGATGAGGTTCGCGGCGTACAGGATGACGGTGAAGATCAGCGCGTACGCCCACTGCGGGAAGCTGTCGTGGGTCCAGTACGACATGTACTGCGCGGCCGCCGTCACCTCGGTGATGCCGGTGACCACCCAGAAGAGCCAGTACGTCCAGCCGGTCACGTACCCCCAGAACGGGCCCAGGAACTCGCGGGCGTAGTCCGAGAAGGAACCGGAGACGGGGCGGTACATGAGCAGCTCGCCCAGGGCCCGCATGATGAAGAAGATGACCAGGCCGGCGATGGCGTAGGCCAGGATCAGGCTCGGTCCGGCCTTGGAGATCGCCTTGCCGGCGCCCAGGAAGAGGCCGGTGCCGATGGCTCCGCCGATCGCGATCATCTGGATCTGGCGGGCTCCGAGTGCGCGGTGGTAACCCTCGCCGCCCTCGGCCCCGGTGCCCTGGCCGCCCTCGCCGGGCGTCTTGTCGTGCTGCTCGACCTGCACAGAGGTCATGTCTTGGTGCGCCTTTCTCCACGCCGACCCGCGCCTTCGACTGGCTGCGGCTCGGGTCCTCGATCCCCCCGGATACGGATGGAGTTGCACGCCGGCGATCAGCCGGTTCAAGCGGGCCGGGGGGCATGGGTGGCGCCCCGTCGGCGGTCGTGAAGATTTATCACGGCCTTACGGGTGAGCGGGGGGTCGAAATGTGGCACAAGGCACGGGAAATTCAGGACATAGACCCAGAAACGCATCAGATCACCGCATGACGGTGATCTGATCGTTATTTGGATTTGAGGGTCCGCTGAGCGAACACTCCGCACCCTTGAGGATTCCCAGAGGTCTCAGAGCGTTTCGATGAGGCTCTCCTGAAGTCCACCCAGCCAGAGGTACGCCATCACCATCGGCTTGCGCGGATCGTCGTCCGGCAGCCGGAAGAGCAGCTCGCTCTCGTCGTCCTCGGTGATGTCCAGGCGGGCCGCGAGCGTGAGCCGCAGGTCGTTCAGCGCCCCCAGCCAGCGCAGCGGGAGCTCGCCGGTCAGCTCCAGCACGGCCGCCCCGTCGCCGGCCGGGATGAGCCCGTCCAGGCTGCGCACGACGGCCAGCGCGTCCTCCCGCTTGCGGGTGCGCAGGTCGTTCTCGGTGAACCGGCGAAACTCCGCCGAGCGGGCGAGCAGCTCCTGCGGGTCGTCCTTGGGCCCCGCGCCCGGGCCGCCGTACGCGTCGGGGAAGAGCCGGGCCAGCGCGGGGTCGGACGGGGGCTCGGTGGGCCCCTCGTTCCCCTCGGCGAACAGCACGGCGAGCGGGTCCGCGTCCTCGGCGGGCTCGGGGGCACCGGGGCCGATGAGCTCCAGCAGTTGCACGGCCAGGGAGCGCAGGATGGAGATCTCGATCTCGTCCAGCGCGGCGGCGGCCCCGCCGCCCTTCAACGCCTCGAACGTCCCCATGGAGCGGCCCATCAGTTCCGGTCCTGGGACAGCGTCGCCCACAGGCCGTAGCCGTGCATGGCCTGCACGTCGCGCTCCATTTCCTCGCGGCTGCCGCTGGACACGACCGCCCGACCCTTGTGGTGGACGTCCATCATCAGCCTGGTGGCCTTGTCCTTGGGGTAGCCGAAGTACGCCTGGAACACGTACGTCACGTAGCTCATGAGGTTGACCGGGTCGTTGTGCACCAGGGTCACCCAGGGGACGTCGGGTTCAGGGACCGCGAAGGTCTCTTCGGCCGACTCGGTGCGTTCGATCTCAATGGGAGCAACACTCACTTGTCCCATGCTGCCACCGTGACGGTCCGGTCGCACAAACGGGCCCTACATCTCGTCAGTTTGACGAGATGTGCGCTAGCATCCGTGACATGAACCCTGCGGACCTGGGCCTGCCGGTGGACGTGCCGTCGACAGCGCTCTTCACGGACCATTACGAGCTCACGATGCTGCAGGCCGCCCTGGCCAGCGGCACCGCCGACCGACGCTCGGTCTTCGAGGTCTTCACCCGGCGGCTGCCCGAAGGGCGGCGCTACGGGGTGGTGGCGGGCACCGGACGCGTGCTGGACGCGGTGGAGAACTTCCGCTTCGACAGCGCCGTGCTGGAGTTCCTGCGCGAGCGGGCCGTCGTCGACATGCGCACGCTCGACTGGCTGGCCTCGTACCGCTTCTCGGGCGACATCTGGGGCTACCCGGAGGGCGAGGTCTACTTCCCGGGCTCGCCGATCCTGCGGGTCGAGGGCAGCTTCGCCGAGTGCGTGCTGCTGGAGACCGTGATCCTGTCGATCCTGAACCACGACTCGGCGATCGCCGCGGCCGCCTCCCGGATGTCCTCGGCGGCGGGCGGCCGGCCGCTGATCGAGATGGGTGCGCGGCGCACGCACGAGCTGGCGGCCGTGGCCTCGGCGCGGGCCGCGTACGTCGGCGGCTTCACCTCGACGTCGGACCTGGCGGCCGGGTTCCGGTACGGGATCCCCACGGTCGGTACGAGCGCCCACGCCTTCACCCTGGTGCACGACAACGAGCGGGACGCCTTCACGGCGCAGGTGGCCTCCCTGGGCAGCGGGACGACCCTGCTGGTGGACACGTACGACGTGGCGGAGGCGGTACGGACGGCCGTGGAGGTCGCGGGGCAGGGCCTCGGGGCCGTGCGCATCGACTCCGGTGACCTGCTGCTGGTCGCGCACCGGGTGCGGCAGCAGCTGGACGAGCTGGGAGCGACGGGCACGAGGATCGTGGTCACCTCGGACCTGGACGAGTACGCCATCGCCTCGCTGGCGGCGGCGCCGGTGGACGCGTACGGGGTGGGCACGCAGCTGGTGACCGGCAGCGGGCACCCGACGTGCTCGATGGTCTACAAGCTGGTGGCGCGGGCGGTCTCGGCGGACCCGAAGGCCCCGCTGGCGCCGGTGGCGAAGAAGTCCTCGGGCGGCAAGACGTCGATCGGCGGCCGGAAGTGGGCGGCGCGGCGGCAGGACGCCGAGGGAGTGGCGCAGGCCGAGGTGATCGGTACCGGGCCGGTGCCGGCGACGCTGGCCGACGCGCAGCTGCTGGTGGAGCTGGTGAAGGGCGGCGAGGTGGTCGCGCGCGAGCCGCTGGAAGCCGCGCGGGACCGGCACCGCGCCGCCCTCGCCGGGCTTCCGCTCTCCGCGACGCAGCTCTCGCGGGGCGAGGCCGTGATCCCCACGGAGTACGCGTAGCGCAGATCCGGACTCCGTCCGGGGGTCCCCCCGGACGGAGTCCGGGGGGAGTTTGAGGCGCGGGGGTCCGGGGGCAGAGCCCCGGCAACGGCGCTGCACACCACCACGAGCCGAAGGGCACCGGACATGCACCGCGCACTGATCGTCGTCGACGTACAGAACGACTTCTGCGAAGGCGGCAGCCTCGCGGTCGCCGGTGGGGCCGACGTCGCCGCCGCCGTCACCGAGCTCATCGGGCAGGCCACCGCCGGCTACCGGCACGTCGTCGCCACCCGCGACCACCACATCGACCCCGGGTCGCACTTCGCGCACCCCCCGGCCCGGCCGGACTACGAGACCTCCTGGCCGGTGCACTGCGTCGCGGGGACCGAGGGCGTCGGGTTCCACCCGAACTTCGCCCCGGCCGTGGCCTCGGGGGCCGTCGCCGCCGTCTTCGACAAGGGGGCGTACGAGGCCGCGTACAGCGGCTTCGAGGGGGCCGACGAGAACGGGCAGGGCCTGGCCGACTGGCTGCGCGAGCGCGGCGTGAGCGAGGTCGACGTCGTCGGCATCGCGACCGACCACTGCGTGAAGGCCACGGCCCTGGACGCGGCCCGCGCCGGCTTCACCACCCGCGTACTGCTGGACCTGACGGCGGCAGTGGCCCCCCAGAGCGCCGCACGGGCCCTGGAGGAGCTCCGCGCGGCCGGGGTGACCCTGAGCGGCCGCGAGGGCTAGTGCCGCGGCCGGAGAGGCTTGCCGGGCGCCGCGCGGCGGTGAGCCTCTCCGGTCACAGCTCTAGGCACCCCCCAGCAGGGCCCGGATCGGGTGCCACAGCTCTTCCGCCCGGTCCGGGGCGCAGCGCCAGAGCAGGCCGTCCGGGTGGTGCAGGACGGCGGTGATCTCGTCCGGGCTCGGCGGCTGGGCGTTGCCGCGCAGGTACACCGCCCGCATCCCGAGGTTCCGCAGCCTGGTCAGGGCGCGGGCGCGGTTCGCGGCGTGTACGAGAACCCGTACGCTTCCGCCCTCGCCGGACGGTCTGGGCAGCGTGAGCGCGACCACGACGTTGCCGCCGGGCAGTCTCACGAAACCTCCACCGGGCATGATCCTCAGCTCCCCCGTGTCTCCCCTGTCAATAAGAACTCGCACCACGCATCTAAACGCGATCGGCCGCCGCCCGCTAGAGGGCGACGGCCGATCATGCTTTGACCTGCGATTTTATCGACTACTTCGCGGCGGGGCCGACCTCGACCGTCATCTGGAGACCGTCGTACGGCTCCTTGACGATCTTGATCTTGGTGTTGGTGTCAGCGACCTTCACCGAACCGGTCGGGTTCTCGTCGTAGTAGTACTTGCCCTTGTGGTCGTCGAAGACCAGGTTGGCGGCCTTCGGCTTGAGGAAGAGCGCCTCGCCGTTCTTGTGCAGGGTGAACGCGTCCGTGGAGTACGCGCTGAACGGAGCGTCGTACGGCTGGATCTTGTTCCGCAGCAGGGTGCCGTCCGACCACTTCATCGGCTTGGCGTTGGCGTCGATCGGAAGGATCAGACCGGAGCCCGGGTGCTGGCTGGTGTTGTTGTCCTTCTGGGACTTGTCCCAGAGCCAGATCAGCAGGCCGTCCTGGTACGGGTAGTGCTCCACCCAGTTCGGCTTGGTGTTGCTGAAGCCGAAGTTGTACGGGCCGACCTTGAGGGTCGAGTCGTACGAGACGTAGCGGCGGTTCTCGGCCAGGTAGTACTGCGGGTACTCCTTGGTGAAACCACCGCCGATGCGGGAGAAGCCCTTGCCGGTCCAGCCGTTGTCGCCGTTCTCGGCGCCGTCGGTGAACAGGGTGGAGCCGTCCGCGGTGACGTTGACGGCGTCGGCCGTGAAGCCCTTGCCGCCCGCGCCGCCGTCCGTCTGGTAGCGGAAGCGGAGGTCGATCTTCTTGCCCGCGTAGGCGTCGAGCGGGTAGTTCAGCGACTTCCAGGCGCCGGAGACGCCGGTCAGCGAAGGGCTGCCGGAGGCGTCGGCCGGGATGGCCGCACCGTCGGCGGTGCCGCCCAGCGCGGTCCAGGTGGCGCCGCCGTCCGTGGACACCTCGGTGTAGAGGAAGTCGTAGTCCGCCTCGATGTCCCACCAGCCCTTGAGGGACAGGGCCGCGGAGGACTTGCCGGTGAGGTCGAGCGACCGGGTGAGGGTGTTCTTGAGGTCGTCACCCATGTTGCTCCACCACTGCGAGGAACCCTCGGCGGGAGCGACGATGTCGGTCTTGACCTGCTTCTTGGGCAGCTCGACGACCAGCGCCTGCTTGTCCTTGGTGTTGAACGCCGAAACGCCCAGCTTGTGGGTGGACTTCGTCGCGGCCTTGGCCGTGTCGTAGTTCAGCCAGCCCAGCTGGAGCTTGTCCCAGGCAGTCATGTCGCCCGGGAGGTCGCCTATGGAGTCCTTGCCGTTGCCGAGCCAGGAGCCCGCCGACATCAGGGACCAGAAGCCGACCGAGTTCTCGCCGCCACCGGAGGTGTCGTAGAGGTCCGGCAGGCCGAGGTCGTGGCCGTACTCGTGCGCGAAGACGCCGAGGCCGCCGTTCTC
This sequence comes from Streptomyces sp. NPDC060028, assembly GCF_042736725.1. Classification (NCBI taxonomy): domain Bacteria; kingdom Bacillati; phylum Actinomycetota; class Actinomycetes; order Kitasatosporales; family Streptomycetaceae; genus Streptomyces; species Streptomyces sp. NPDC060028. Next base: position 27,855 of record NZ_JBHWVJ010000086.1, read on the forward strand.
CGGCTGCATCGTGTAGTCGCCGACCCAGATGCCGGTGTCGCCGATCTGGGTGCCGCCGGCCTTGTTGTTCGCCGGGCCGGTCTTGCCCGCGTCGGTGCCGTAGGCGTACCAGCGGTGCGCCCACAGGGCGTTCGTGCCCTGCACGCCGCCGCCGGCCGACTCGTCCTCGCCCGCGTGGACGATCTGGAAGTGGTCGATGTAGCCGTCGGGCTCGTTGAAGTTGCCGTCGCCGTCGAAGTCGTTGCGGTCCCACTGGTCGTACTGGGACAGCTGCGCCTTGATCTCGGCGTCGGTCTTGCCGGCCTTCTTCTGGGCCTCCGCCCACGCGGTGACGCCGTCACGGACGGTGTCCCACACGTTGGAGCAGTTGGTCTGGCCGCAGTAGTTCGAGCCGTAACGGGCCTCGTTGTTCGGGATCTTGACCCAGTCGGCGACCTGGCCGTCGACCGAGTAGCGACCCGAGGAGGTCTTCTCGTAGTAGGTCTTCAGCGAGTTCTTGCCCTGACCGGTACCGAAGTACAGGTCCTGGAAGTAGTCGCGGCTGAAGTCCTTGCGCCACGCGGTGCTGTTGTTCGTGGCGCGGTCCGGCTGCGCGATGGTGTTGTGCATCGGGCCGGGGGTGCCACCGTACTTGGGAGCCGGGGGCTTGGGGCCGGTCGGGCCGTCCGGGTCGAACATGGTCGTGTTGTCGACCTGGTCGCCGAACTCGACGAGGATCGTGAAGATCTTGTCGGTCTTCTCGCGGCCGAGCTCGACGTACTTCTTGTCGTCGAGCTTGACGACCTTCGAGGCACCGCGCTGCTCGACGCCCTTCTTGCCGCTCAGCACCTGCTCCAGCGCGGCTTCGCGCTGCTGCGCCTGCTGGTCGCTGAACGGGCCCTTGAGGTTGTGCTCGACCTTCTCCTTGGCGGGAGCGGTCGGGTCCTCGTGGTTGGCGGCCGGCGCGGGGGTCTGTCCCGCGACGGTGGCCTGTGCGGTGGTGAAGGCGGCGCCGGTGGCCGCCGTGGCGGCCAGGGTCACGGCGACTGCGGTGGCACGCAGCGCTCGTCGTCTCACGGAATTGCCGGTCACTTGATGTCGTTCCCCTCCCGCGGCCGCGACATAGGTCGGAACGTCTCCATAGGAGCGGGGGGTTCCGCGCGGCGCGCGTCTCAAGTGACGACATTTGACCGGAGAGTCGAAAGAAAAGACAGACCTTGACTTGTTCCTTACAACTGCACTATGCGGGCAAGGAGTTCCGCTATTCGGACGTTCCGCGGCCATACGGGGCGAACGGTACTTCCCGACCTCGAGGATCACCGGAGAATGACCCCCGTGCGCCCCCCATGCTCCGGCACCGTGGGTTAGGTCGCGCTTACCGGTAGTTCCGCTCGGGCATCCACCGTCGTAGAGTCACTTGACGCGCGACCAAGTTGAGCCGACTCCCCCTCCCGCCTTGAGGACGGATATCGCCATGCCGCGTCCGACTGCCGCACAGCTCGCCTACGGGTCCGCCACCGTCATCGTGTCGACGATCGCCATGCTGCTGCTCTCGCAGACGAGCACCGGGCTCGGAGTCGCGGTCATCTCCGCGGCCGCGCTCGCGCTCGGGCTCCTCGTCGCGCTCACCGTGCCCCTTCCACGACGGCGCGGAAGGCACGCGGCGGGGCGTACGGGCCCCGCGGCCGCCCCCGCCGGCCCGGACGCGACCGCGTCGACGGCCGCCCGGGTGCCCGAACCCCGGACGGCCGCGGCCGAACACCCCGTCCACCACTGACGGCGCGCGCCGCCGCCGCACGACGCGGCGTACGGAACGGCGTGCGGAGCCGCGCACAACGCGGCGCGGACGGCCTCCCGGTGGGGAAGGCCGCCCGCGTCGCTCCGAGCGCTGCGCCGTGCGGGTCCTATGCGACGCGGACCACCACGGTCTTGCCGACCTTGTCGTGCAGGCCCTGCTTGTACGGCTTGTCGACGAGCATCGAGACGACCAGCGCGATCGGCCACAGGCAGAAGCAGCAGATCAGCGTCGGCAGCCAGAGCACGGCGGCACGGGCCAGCGCGGCGTTGGACGGCGGGGCGCTGCCGTCGTTGAGCATCGCGACGCGCAGGCCCATCCACTTCTTGCCGAGGGTCTGCCCGTTCTTCTTCGTGAACCACCAGTCGTAGCCGACGTACGCGGCGATCGAGATCAGGGTCATGATCAGGCCGCTGCCGCTGTAGGACTTGGTGATGACCTCGCTGACGTCCTCGCCCTTGTTCGTCTCGACGGTGTAGCGGTTCGTGCCGACGGCCAGCTGGATCAGGAACAGCGGGACGGCGACGATCACCACGTCGATGACGCGGGCGGCGAGCCGCTTGCCGAAGTCGGCGAGCGGCGGCATGCCCGCGAGCGGATCGGGCATGCCGTAGCCGCCACCACCGCCGTACGGGTCACCACCGCCGCCGTACGGCGGCGGCGGCGGATATCCCCCGCCGCCGCCCCCGTGCGGGGGAGTCGGAGGCGGGAAACCTCCGCCGCCGGGGGGCGGCGAGCCGTACGGCGAACCGCCCGACGGGGGCGTCGGTTCCTGTGGCTTCTTGCGGAACGGGTCCTCCTCGGGCGGCTCGCCCGGCGGCGGCTGGTCGGTACTCATGGCCCGAGTCGAACCCGGCCGCGCCGTCCGCGCAACGGGACCGCGTCCATTCGGGGCACTAGCGGGAGACGAACGTGCGGGCGGCCTTGTCGTGCCAGGCCTGGCGGCGGGGGCGGTCCGCGAGGCACCGCAGGCTGCCCGGGAGGCCGAGGAAGGCGTACACCAGCCAGCGCCGCAGGGCCGCGCCGAAGGTGGGCGGGCGCAGCGTGGCGGTGGCCAGGACCCGTACGCCGAACAGCTTCTTGCCCGGGGTGCGGCCCCAACGGGCGGTGGGCACGGCCTCGTACAGGACTCCGAAGAGCAGTACGGCGCCCAGCACCAGGGCGAGCCTGCCGCACACGGCGGCGTCGAGCAGCCACACGGTGGTGCTCCGTCCGCTCAGCCGGGCGGCGTCCACCTTGGCCTGGAGGTGCGCGGTCGTCTCGGGTACGAGGGGCAGCGCGGCCCCCGCCGCGACGGCGCCGAACACGAGGGAGTCCACGAGCCGGGCCGCGGCCCGTCGCGCCAGCCCGGCGGGACGTACGGCGCGCTCCGCCATCCGCTCGAAGACGGCCCGTTCGGTACGGCGGGGGGCGGCGGGCTCGGGTGCGGCGGGCTCGGCGGGCGCGGGCTCCACGGGCTCGGGGGCCGCGGCCGCGACGGGCCGCGCGGCAGC
>NZ_JBHWVJ010000087.1:0-30855 GCF_042736725.1 Streptomyces sp. NPDC060028
GTACTTGCGCGGTCCGACAACGCGGCGAGGTGCCGTGCCGGGCGCCGCGCCCCGGCAAACCTTTCCGGCCACAGCACTAGGCGAGCAGCCGGGCTTGGAGCCGGGCCGTGGTCTGGGGGGTGATGCCGACGCGGTCGGCGAGGTAGTGCGACGGGGAGCCGTACCGGGTGGTGAGGTCGGCGAGGACCAGTGAGAGTACGGTCTGCGGGGCGCGGCCGTAGGCGGGCCAGGTGAGGTTGCGGCCGGGGTTGGCTGCCTGCCAGTCGGCCCGCAGGCGGGCGGTCGCCAGCTCGGTGAGGGCGAAGTCGGCCAGGATCCGGTCCTCGGGGACGCCGAGCAGGGTCAGGACGAAGGCGGCGATCAGGCCGGTGCGGTCCTTGCCGGAGGTGCAGTGGAACACGGTCGGGCCGTCGTCGGAGGCGATGAGTTCGAGGGCCGCGCGGATCTCCGCCACGCCGTCCTCGACGACCTCGGCGAAGCGGTCGGCGAGGTAGCGCCAGGGGTCGATGTCCGGGTCGATGGCGGCTTGGTCGTACGGCCGGTGCTCGATGCTGAGGTTGGCGTACGTGAACCGCTCCGGCTCCGGCACCCGGCCCTTGGCCTCGATCTCCCAGGGGTAGCGGAGGTCGATGATCGTACGGATGTCCAGCGCGAGGAAGCGGTCCCAGTCGGCGCCCCGCAGCTTGCCGAGCGAGTCGGCCCGGTAGAGCGTGCCCCACGCGACGGTCCGGCCGTCGGCGGCCTGATAGCCGCCCAGGTCACGGAAGTTGTGCAGGAACTCGAACTCGATGTGGCGCCGACCGGCCGACATGTGCCCTCCCCCGGGTATCGGCCGCCACCGTATCTCACGCCTCGGGCGGCGCCGGCTCGGGGCTGCTGCGCAGACTGCGGGTGCCCGGACGGGACCCCAGCACCTCCCACTCGCCCGGCGGCTGGAAGGATCGCGCGGTGACCACCTCGGTGAATTCGGCAGGTCCCGCGAAGACGGAGTCACGGAAGTCGGCTTCGCCGTGGAAGGACGTGTTCACGAAGAGGGCCCGGCCGTTGAAGGCGGTGGCCCGGAAGCTCGCCTCGTCCATGAAGTCGACCCGCTCGAAGCGCGCTTCGCCACCGATGGCCACGCGTGCGAAGTCGACCCGGCGCTCGAAGGTCGTGTCGCGCCACCGCAGGAAGTCGACGAAGACCGCGGAGCCGAAGGACACCGTCCCCCTGAACCGGCCGCCGGTGGAAACCAGGGGACGCTCCCAACGGGCGGACGCGAAAGAGACGTTGGCGAGGTCGACCCCGCTCATTCCGGTCAGCCCGCGGAAGACCGCATGGGTGAAGTCCGCCGGCCCGAGGACGCTCATCCGGTCGAGGGCGGCCGAGGAGTCCAGCACCGCCCGGTTCATGTCGAGGTCCTTCCTGAAGGTGGCGCCGGTGAACCCGGCCGGACCGCGGAAGGCCGCCCGGCGGAATCCGGCCGCGCCCTCGAACCTGCCCCGGTCGAAGGCGCAGCCGTTGCCGAACACGGTCCAGGCGAAGGAGGCGGGACCGTGGAAGGCGGCCTCCTCGAAGACGGCGCGGCCCGCGAACTCCGCCCGGTCGAAGGAGGCGCGGCCCTCGAAAACGGCCCCCGTCGTGACCCAGTCGTCGGCGAAGTACGCCCGGTCGAACACCGCCTCCGCCAGCAGCACTTGACCCGTGACCGGCGCCACCACCGCATCCAGCACGCGCTGGAGCAACCCGTTGTCGAAGGTGGTGCCGCGCAGGTCCACCACGGCGCCCGCGCCCCCGAGCGCCGCGAGGTACTCCGACTGCTCGGCCTCGGACGCGTGGGCGAGGCACCGCAGGTTCCCCGGCAGCCGGATGCCGATGCACCCGCTCGGCTCGGCCTCGGTGGCCCCGTCACCGCAGTGCGGCCAGTCGATGGAATCCACGTCGGCGATGACATCGGCGTCGAGCAGGACCCGCGCCGCCTCGACGACGCCGTTCAGGCACAGCCACCCGGCGGGCCCGTCCTCCCCCGGCTCCAGCCGGCGCATCAGGAGCGAGGACACGTCGCCCATCCGGTCCATCGGCTCGCACAGCACGAGGGCCACGGACTCCCCGGGGGCCGGATCCCGCAGCCGCTCTGCGAGCCGCGGATGCCGTACGAGCCGGCGGGCATCGGCCACCGCCGGCCCGCTCACCCCTTCCTCGCCCGCCCGGACCTCACCCAGGGCGACCGCCACCCCCAGGGCAAGGTCCCATTCGGCGGAGCCGCCCCTCAACCGCGCTACCACGTCCGGCAGTTCGGCGAGCAGTCGCGCCACCATCCCCAGGGCGCGCGGCCCTTCCACGGCGACGAGCAGGTCCGTCTCGACCACGGCGGCGAAACGGCCGGTCATACCGATGTCGACCATGACCCGCATGAGCTGCCCCATCAGGTCCGAGGCCACCTCCCGCCCCTTCGGTCCCATGGTGACCTCCGCGTGCAGCGCCAGGCAGGCCCCCGGCCCCGCGCCCGCCACGGCCGTCCGGGTCCGTTCCCGCTGGGCCTGCGTGTGCGCCGCCATCACCTCGCGGAAGTCCCGCTGTTCGACCAGAGCCTGTCCGGTGAGGAAGACCATGCGGTCGGGCCAGACGCTGTGGACGACGCCGATCAGCTCCCCGTCACGGGAGACCGGGGCGCCCCCGTAGTGGGTCCAGGCGTCCGGCTCGGCCGAGAGCCTGATGAGCTCCCCGTTGCGCTCTCCCGAGGACGGGATCAGCTCGCCGGTCAGTGCTGTGGGCTCCCCCTGGTCGTTCGAACCGTCGACGCGCAGCCGCACCGGCGCGGCCCGGCCCCTGCCGTCCGGCTGCGCCCCCCATCGCAGATCCGTCCAGGTCGCCGGATCGACCAGGTCCTCCGCCGCCAGCAACAGGAACACCCGCGGCGCCGCCTCGTCCCACCACACCGAGCGGCAGGCGATCTCGCGGCCGCCCGAGCGGACCCACGCCACCGCGCCGCGGCCCAGCCGGGCGTCGCCGACCGTCAGGATCATCCGGGGGGAGAGCAGTACGCCGACCTCCTGCGGCTCCGGCATGGGCTCGAAGCGCACCCGCACCACCCGGCCGCCGAGCCCCGGGTCCGCGAGCGGGCCCCCGGCCACCGCGAACGGCTCGGCCCCGGCGGGCACTTCACGGCGGCCCTCGGCACCGGTCGTGACCCGGGTCGCGGAGAAGTCCCGGCCGCCCGTCCGGTTGCGGGCCATGAACTCCCACACCCGGCGCCGGACCAGTTCCCGCACGGCGGCCACGTCGCCGCGCAGCTGCGACCCGAGCAGGACTTCCCGTACACCGGGCAGGAACTCGAACTCGGCGTCCTGCACCGCCTGTTCGGCGCCCCACGGCGCGAACAGCCCGCCGAGGGCCACCTCCGCGAGATGGCCGTGCTCCGAGTCCCGCAGCAGGGAGCGGCGTACGAGGGTCATCACGGGCAGGGTCAGCGGTACGGCGGCGAGGTGCGCGGCGAGCTGCTGCGCGGTGGGTGAGGCGTTTTGCCGGAAGCGTTCCACCACCTCCAGCGGGCTCGCGGGGGTCTGCGCCGGATCGGGGCCGCCCGGCGGCTTCTCGTACGCCGGGACGGGCGCGGCTTCCGCGTCCAGGCGCAGGCAGGCCAGCCGCCGCCACCGCCCGTCCCCCGAAACCACCCGCACCAGCCGGGCCAGGCTCCCGGAGGCGATCCCCACCACCGGGACCACCGGTCCGCGCCCGCGCCCCCGCCGGACCACCGGGACGCGCTGCCAGGAGCGGGTGGCGGCGGCGGGCCGGTCCGCCCGCACGGCGTACGGCACGGGCCGGACGGCGCCGCGCGTCCAGAGCCGTTCGGGCAGCACGTTCAGCACGGCCACGGCGTTGTGCGCGCACCAGTGCCGGAGCAGGCCCTGCAGCGGCGCCTCACGCCAGCCCGCCGCGACCGTGTCGGAGAGCACGAGGATCAGCCGGCGCCCCGCCGGGTCGGCCAGCTCCAGGGGGTTGCGGGGCGGGCCGCCGCGGGTGCGGGCGACCATCGGGGCGCCGCCGGGGCCGGTGCCGGTGAGCTGCCAGGTGCGCACGTCGCGGAAGACTCCGCTGCGGGTGAAGACCCCGCGCAGCTCCTCGACCAGGTCGGACCAGAGCAGCATCGAGTGGTGGGTGTCCACGATCAGGGCCAGGTCCAGCCAGCGGCTCTCGGCGGGGCGCAGGACCGGGGTGGGCACCATCCGCTCGATGCTGCGTTCCACGGTGAGCTGCTCGTCCAGCTCCTCCCCCGGGCCGCCGATGGAGCGCCGGCCGACGGGGCGCAGGGAGCGCATCAGGGCGAGGGGGTCGTCCAGGGAGACGGCGCGGGGCAGGCGCAGGGGTGATCCCCGGCGCACCCCGGGCGCCGGAGCGGCGGCGGAGTCGGAGCCGGTGTCGGCGTGGTCGCGGCCCGGTCCCGGGAAGAGCCGGACGAGCGGGTCCCCGCCGGCAGGGGTCCGGGACGGTTCGGCGGCGTCGGCCGGTTGCGGGTCGAGCGGCGGGGCCTCGGTGAGCGGAGCCTCGGGCGCGGCGGCGAGGGGGTCCACCCGGGCGGCCAGCCACAGGATGTCGGCGATCTCCTCCACCCCGACGCCGGAACGAAGGCCCCCGCCCTCGCCCCCGGCACCCCCGGCACCCTCGGCGAACGCCGCGAGCAGCTTCTCGATCACGCCGAGGGTCCGGTGAGGTGGTGCATGACGGTGGCGAGGAACCGGTCACGGTCCCCGGGGGCCGACCAGGCTCCGGCCAGGCGCAATTGGATGGCGTTGAGGAGCTGGTCGGTGGCGAGGTCGCCGTCCGCGGCCCGTTCGAGGAAGCTCCGGACGATCTCCTGGTACTCGTCGTTGAGCTCGATGTCCACGCCCAGCCGACGGCGCACGATACGGGCGAGTTTGTCCGGCCCCGGCGCGTCCAGGTGGAGGCGGACGCAGCGGCGCAGGAAGGCGGGCGGGAAATCCCGTTCGCCGTTGCTGGTGAGGACGATGACGGGGAAGTACCGGCACTGCACGCGGCCTTGGGTGATCCGGACGGCGGCGTCGGGGTCGTCGTCGGTGCCGATGGCGACCGTGGGTTCCTCCTTGGCCAGCCGGGCGAGTTCGGGGATGGCGAATCCGCCGTCCTCGAAGACGGTGAGGAGATCGCCGGGCAGGTCGATGTCGCTCTTGTCGATCTCGTCCACGAGCAGGACGCGCGGCCGGTCCTGCGGCAACAGCGCGGTGCCGAGCGGGCCGAGGCGCAGGTAGCGCGAGATCGACGGGCCCGCCCCGGCCGGCAGCCCGTCAGGGGCCGCCCCGTCGGCGGCCTGGCCGGCGGCCCGCCCGGCGGTCGGCTGCCCGTCGGCGGCCGCCCCTGGCGTGCGCAGCTGCTCCAGGCCCGCTTCCTGCAGCCGTCCGATCGCGTCGTACAGGTACAGCCCGTCGCGCAGCACGGTCCGGCTGGTGATGGGCCAGTGCAGGACGGGGCCCAGGTCCAGGTCCGAGGCGATGCTGTAGGCGAGCGTGGACTTGCCGACGCCGGGCTTGCCGGTGATCAACAGCGGCCTGCGCAGGAGCAGCGCGGTGTTGACCACGTCCTTCTCGGGCTCGTCGGGGACGTACCCGTCGCCGCGCCGCCAGGTGCGCTCCCAGGCCGGCCCCTCGCACCCGGGCGGCGCGTACTCCGGGTCGGGGGTGCCGGTGAAGTCCCGCCACGGCGGCGGCGGTCCGGCCGCCAGCCTGGAGCGGCGCTCGGCGGCCTCGCCGGTCCCGTGGTACAGCCACCAGTCCTTCGCCACTGCCTCTTCCTCCATCGTCGGGTGTAGCGGTCGGCCAGGATCGGGTCGGATCGGATCGGATCGGTCGGGTCGGGTCGGGTCGGGTCGGGTCGGGTCGGGCGGCAATGAGGTCGGCATCGGGATCAGGCCAGGGACCGGAGGGTCAGCTTGTCGTCGGGATCGTCCCACAAGAGCACCAACCGGTCTGCCCCTGCGGCCTGTTGCCGGTTGCCCTCAACTCCGCCGGTCACGCCGGCAGCCGCCCGGCGCACCTCCCGCACCCGGGCGGGCAGCGCCAGTACGTCCAGCGCACCGGGCTGCGGGCGGCCGTCGGGCGCGAGCAGCTCTGCCAGCCCGCCGGCCGCCGCGCCGCCGCCGGGCCGCCACACCGCCACCGGCACCCCTCCCTCCAGTACGGCCTCCACCAAGGCGCCGGTCCGCGCAGCGGTCGAGGTGTGCGCGAGGACGCAGGCGGGTGCCGCTCCGGCGCCCAGCTCCATCCCGAGGGCATCGGTGACCTCCGCGTCGGCCACGACGCGGACGGCTGCGGCGTGCCGCCCGCCCTGGGCACGCAGCCAGCGCCACTTCGTCCGCCACTCGGCGACGCTGTCCTCCCGCTCCTGCGGGCAGCGCACGACCACCTGGTAGAGCAGGCCGAGGGCCCGGGTCCGTCCGGGGGCACGCCCGCGCGGGACCGGCCACCGGTCGAAGTCCGACTCCAACAGCTCGTACGGCACGTGGAACTCGATCCGCTGCACCGCGTCGTACGACCGCCCGGCGTCGCCGTCGCCGCCCAGCACGCCGCCGACGCGGGCGAGTTGGCGTACCAGCTCTTCCCGCACGGCGTCCAGTGGGACCGGCTCGGCCTGCGACTCCCAGATCTGTTCGGTGACTTCGCGCCGCAGCCACATCCGCGCCAGGAAGCCGTCCTCGCCGCCCGGCGGGGTCTCCAGCCGCACGTGCATGACCGTGCTGAGCGGCGCGGCGGGCGGTGGCGGCAGCGCGGGCAGCACGAGGCGCTCCCGGGTGGCGTACACCCAGCCGCCCAGCCGGGCCGCCCACGCGGCGTCGCTCGCCCCGGCCCGCGCGCCGAGGAACCGTACGAAGGGCACCGCGAGCGGCAGCCCGCCGCGGCCGCCCTGGCGCTCGTCCAGGTCCTGGACCACCTCCAGCAGGGTGTCCCCCGGCAGACCGCCCCGTACGGGGGTCGTACAGCCGGCCACCTTGAACGCCCACGCGTAGGCCTCGTACGCACACCGGGGCAGGTCACGGCCCTCGAAGAGGTCACCGAGCTCGTCCCAGGCCCGCTGGTCCAACCGGGCCGCGCGCGACGGGAAGGCACCGGGCAGGCCCTCGTCGAGGAAGGAGCAGGCGTCCCAGTCCCGGTCCACCACGAACTGCGGCAGCTGCCAGCCCTCGCCGCGCTCGCGCAGCTCCTCGAAGTCGCGGTGGATGGACAGGGCGGCGCCGGCGAGCCCGGCGACGCCCTCGCGGACCGACGCCCGGCCGAGTGCGCCGAGCAGGGCCTCGGTGAAACGGCCTGCGGACCGCTCGGAGTCGTTCTGCGCGGCCTCGCCCTCGCGGGAGGCGTAGAGCCGGAACTGCCGGCGCCCCGGGACGGTGGCGCCGCCCCCGTAGTCCGTGCTGCCGAAGTTCCACCGGGTGTCGCGGGGCGCGTCGACCCGGCAGGCGTCCACCAGGCTGGCCTGGAGGGGGAACCGGCGGTGCGCGACCAGGTCGGTGCGCCACCAGCGCAGCGCGGAGTCGAGGTTGAGGTGGCGGATCTGGCCGGGCAGGGCGTCGGCGCAGGGCAGCATGAGCTCCCGGCTGCGGTCCAGGAAGCCGTGCCCGGCCCAGAAGATCCAGAGCAGGTCGCCGTCACATTTGGGGAGTTCGTCGAACAGCACTGATTTGACGTTGGCCTCGGTGGCCGGGCGGTACGTCTCCTGCAGCGCGGCCAGGCCCGGGGACGCCGACCAGTCGAGCGCAAGCGGTTCGAGCGGGGACAGCAGCAACCGCACGTGCTCCGGCGGGACTTCTCCCGGCCCGGTCAGCCACTGGGCGAACCGCATGGCGTCCCGGGCCGGGCCGTTCAGGTCCCAGCCGTGGCTGATGTCGTACTTCTCGACGCCGGCGACGAGCGCGAAGGTGCGCCCGGGCCCCAGGTTCGGGGGCAGGAAATCGGCCCGGCTCACCCGATCTCCGCCTCGGCCACCGCCTGTTCGATGCGCTCGTAGAGGGCAGCCTGTTTCCAGTAGGCGCTGTGGCAGGCGGGGAAGGGCTGGCGGCTCGTGATCCGGTGGTCGCTGACGCGCGGATCGCCGGGGAAGACGGGGCCCGCGAGGTACGAGAGCACGTCCTGGCGGTCGTAGATGTTGAGCCAGTGGGGGAAGGCGTACGGGAGTTTGGTGCCCGGCGCGATCCCGGTGAGGGCGCCGAGCTCGTAGAGGAAGGGGGCCTGCGAGCCGACGGTGACGAGGAGTTCCACTCCGGGCACGGGCTCACCGCGTGCGGCGGCGAGCGCGAGCAGGTCCACGAGGGCGATGCCGCCGAGGCTGTGGCCGATGAGTACGGTCGGCCCGGGCTCGGCGGTGATCCGCGCGTGCAGGAACTCCCGCAGGCCCTCGCCCCGGGACTGGTAGCGCAGGATGTCCCCGAGCGCGGGCGTGGCGCCGACGGTGAGCGAGGGCCGCCAGGCGTTGAGGAGCGGCTGGGTGGTGACCCGCAGGGCGAGGCGGCCCAGCACCGCGGCGGCGCGGCCTCCCGGCACGCGTGCGTCGCCGCCGAGGCGGGTGGTCAGCAGCTCGACGAGGCGGTCCCGCTCGACGGCGGTGCAGTCGGCTTCGGCCCCGGCGGAGGCGAGCGCGGCGGCGGTCACGGCGCGGGCCAGGGCGGTGGCCAGCTCCCGGGCCTGCGGCTGCCCGGTGGCGCGCTCGCCGGCCCGGGCCGCCTCCGCGGAACCGGCGACGGCCTCCAGGGCGGCGGGGAATCCGGCGGCGAGTCCGGCGCCGCGCAGCAGGGCGGCCAGCTCGCCACCCGCGGGCGCGATGGCCGGTAACTCCCCTAGGCGGTCGAGCAGTTGGAGCACTCCGGCCCCGGCCGACTGCACGCCGGGCATCCCGAAGCCGTCGCCCTCGTCCGGTCCGGTGTCCCAGCCCGCCTCGGCCAGCACCCGCAGCTCGCACAGCGGGTCGGCGAGCAGCAGCGCCCACTCGGCCGTCTCGGCGTCCGCCGCGTCGGGCGCGGCCGGGTCACCGGGGGCGCCCAGGCCCGGCACGGACCGGCCGCCCGCGCCGAGGGTGGCCCCGAACCGCTCTCCCCAGAAGCAGGAGTCCACGGCCGCGCCGGGGAACCTGGCGGTCAGCGCGCCCTTGACCAGCGCGAACAGCGTCTCGTGGCGCTCGCGCCGCACCCCGGTCCCGTGAACAAACAGAAAACGCATCGCGGCCCCGCCCCCTCGTACGCTTTTTCCCCGCTCGGCACGATAGCGCCGGTCGGCGAGGAGAGGGCAGGGAACGGGAGTTCAGATCTTGCGGGCGAGGGTGAGGCCCTCGGCGATCGGCTCCATGACGGACGCGACGCGATCATCGACGGGCGGGATCGACGTGGTCCCGCACCTCTATCCATGACCTGTCACATGTGAAATATTACCGACGCTTCGACTTGAACGGTTCGACTTGAACTCCCGGAAAGGTCAGCCACGTTGCGTCGCAGACTCGCTGCGGTGGGAGCGGCGATATCCCTCGCCCTCCTCGCCTCCCCCGCCCTCGCCGCCACCGCACCCCCGACCCCGCCCCCCGGCGGACAGCAGCAGGCCGAACACGCCGCCGCCCCGCCGCCCGCGCCCCTGGAGGCGCAGCGCCAGGCCCTGCGCCGCCAGGCCCTCGAATCCGTCGCGGCCGGCGGCCCGGACGGCCTGCGGGCCGAAGCCGACGGCACGCTGCCCCGCCAGGCCAAGATCGGCAAGCGGTACGTCGAACTGGCCCAGGAGCGCAAGGACAAGGTCTTCGTCATCCTCGCCGAGTTCGGCGACCAGGTGGACACGACCACCGAATTCGAGGGCAAGCCCCGCTTCGGCGGCACCCCCGGCCCGCTCCACAACACCATCGGCAAGCCGGCCGCGGACGACAACCACACCCTGTGGCGGCGGGACTTCGACCGGTCCTTCTACCAGCGGCAGTTCTTCTCCGCCGACCCCGGGTCGGCCTCGATGCGCTCCTACTACCGGCTCCAGTCCTCCGGCCGCTACGACATGGACGGCACGGTCAGCGACTGGGTCAAGCTCCCCTGGAACGAAGCCCGTTACGGCACGGACAACTGCTCCGAGCCCGGCCAGTGCCGCACCAACTGGGACATGATCCGGGACGCCACGGACGCCTGGTACAACGCGGAGCGCGCGAAGGGCCGTACGCCCGAGCAGATCAAGGCGCAGCTCGCCGAGTACGACGTGTGGGACCGCTACGACGCCGACCACGACGGCAACTTCGACGAGCCGGACGGCTATCTCGACCACCTCGTGGTCGTCCACGCGGGCAAGGACCAGACCTGGGGCGGCGGCGCGCAGGGCAAGGACGCCGTCTGGGCGCACCGCTGGTTCGCGTACTGGAACCAGGCCGGCAGCGCGGGCCCGGCGGGGAACAAGGCGGGCGGCACCCCGGTCGGCGACACCGGCATCTGGGCGGGTGACTACCTGACCGGCGGCGAGAACAGTGGGGCCGGCCTCTTCTCGCACGAGTTCGGGCACGACCTGGGCCTGCCGGACCTGTACAGCTCGGACGGGGACAACAGCGTCAACTTCTGGTCCCTGATGTCCTCGGGCTCCTACCTCGCCAAGGGGCCGGGCACGACCGGCGAGTACGCCGGGGACCTCGACCCGTGGAGCAAGCTCCAGCTGGGCTGGCTGGAGTACACGGAGGCCGACGCGGGCCGCAAAACGCGTGCCACGCTCGGGGTCTCGGCGTACAACACGGAGGATCCGCAGGCGCTGTTGGTGCACCTGCCGCCCTCCGTGACCACGACCGAGCTGACCGACCCCTACGAGGGCTCCGCCCAATGGTGGAGCGGCACCGGCGACTTCATGGACAACACCCTCACCCGTACGGCGGACCTCACCGCGGTGGCGCCGGGCGCGGGTGCGGCCCGGCTGGACGCGCGGGTCTGGTACGACATCGAGCAGGACTTCGACTACCTGACGGTCGAGGCCTCCACCGACGGCGGGACCGTCTGGACGCCGCTGCCTGGCACGGTGAACGGCACGGCGATCACCCCCAAGGGTGTCACCGGCACCTCGGCGGGCTGGGCCCAACTGTCCGTGCCGCTGGACCGGTTCGCCGGATCGAGCGTCCAACTGCGCCTGCGCGTCACCTCGGACAGCAACACGCACGGCAAGGGCGTCACCTTCGACGACATCCGGATCACGGCGGGTAACCGGGAGCTGCTGCGCGACGGCGCGGAGCAGGGCGCGAACGGCTGGACGGCCGTCAAGTGGTCGCGTACGCAGGGCCGCACGGGCAGCGAGCAGCACCCGCGGGCGTACTTCGTGGAGAACCGCCGCTACACCGGTTACGGCGCGCAGCTGCGGACCGGTCCGTACAACTTCGGCTTCACCGGGGACAAGGTGGAGTTCTACCCGTACCAGCAGGGCGTGCTGATCTGGCTCTGGGACACGGCGTACAGCGACAACACCACCAAGGCGCACCCGGGCGCCGGGCTGCTCCTGCCGGTCGACGCCCGTCCGGAGCCGCTGAAGTTCGCGGACGGGTCGCTGCTGAACGCCCGCGCCCAGACCTTCGACGCGACGTTCTCCCTGCGCAAGAGCGACCGGATCGTCCTGCACAAGGCCGGGTCCCCGCTCGTGGTCCCGGCGCGGCCGGGGGTCTCCGTCTTCGACGACCGCCACGGCTCCTACTGGAACGCGGAGTTGCCTCAGGTCGGGGTCAAGGTCCCGGACACGGGCACCCGGATCACGGTGCTGAAGGAGGCTTCGAACGGTGCGCTCACCTCGGTGCAGGTGAGCCCGTCCCCGTAATCGCGCTCACCAGTTCGGCGACGAGGTGCGCCCGCTCGGCCATGGCCTCGACGACGAGGTACTCGTGGTCGGCGTGCGCACCGCCCCCGACCGCTCCGAGGCCGTCGAGGGTCGGTACGCCCAGTGCGGCGGTGAAGTTGCCGTCGCTCGCGCCGCCGACCGCCTTGCCTTCGAGGCCGGGCTGCAGCTTCCTCGCCACCGCGAAGAGCTCGGCCGACGCCGACTCGGGCATCGGGGGCCGGCCGATGGATCCCTCGACCGCGATCCGTGCCCCGTCGAGATGAGGGGCCAGCGCGGCGAAGGCGGATTCGATGCGTTCCTTCTCGGCGCCCGACTCGACGCGGACATCGACGATGACGGTCGCCTCCGCGGGAACCACGTTGTCCAGGGTTCCCGCGGAGGCCACGGTCGGGGTGACGGTGGTGCCGGCCTCGGGCCGGCCGAGCGCGGCGATGTCCAGCACCTGGTGTGCCGCTTCGATCAGGGCGTTGACCCCGGCCGCGGGTTCGAGGCCCGCGTGCGAGGCCCGTCCCGCGATGGAGACCTGGAAGGTGCCGCAGCCCTTGCGCCCGGTCTTCAGGCCTCCACCGTCGGCGGCGCCCTCGAACACGAGCACCGCGCCGCAGGCGAGGGCGCGTTCCTCGATGAGGGCCCGGGAGGTACGGGAGCCGACCTCCTCGTCGGCGGTCACCAGGATCTCGACGCCTGACCGGTCGTCGAGCGCGGCCAGGCCGTGAACGGCCTGCACCAGACCGCCGAGCATGTCGAAGACCCCGGGGCCGGTCGCGCGCCCGTCCTCGACCTTGAACGGGCGGCGCTCCAGGGTGCCGAGCGGGAACACCGTGTCGTGGTGACCGAGGATCAGCACCTTGGGATCGCCGCCGGCCGACCAGTGGACGTGCGGTCCGGCCTCGCTGTCGATGAGCAGGGCCTGTCCGCCGAGGCGGCTCTCGATGACGGCGGCGACGGTTTTGGCCGATGCCGTCAGGGCCTCGGCATCGCGCGACGGGGACTCGACCTCGACGAGCGTCCTGAGGTCCTCGAGCATCGCGTCCGTACTCACGCCGACGGTCTTGTGCATCGTCACGCCGCAAGAATACGTGGTGCGCCGTGGCCGCGCCGGAACGGGGCTACCGGCCCGGGTTGAGCCAGGCTTACTCCAGCGGCGCGGACGGGTCGACGGTGAGGGTGTGCGGAGCGTGCGGGGCCGGCTCGACACCGGCCCGTACGCGCGAGTTCGCCGCGACCCCGCCGACCACCACCCGGGTCTTCACCTCGTACGCCGTGCAGGCCGCGACGGCCTTGCGCCGGAAAGTCCGGGGCCGGTGGTGACGGCGAACTAGCCTCGCGGCAGGACGGTGGCCAGCACCGACGGCAGCGGGTACCAGTCCGCCGAGGCGATGGACGCGTGGTGTGCGGCCATGAGTGCGACGCGCTCGCGCGCCTGGGCCTCGGTCGGCCGGGTGCCGTCGATGGCCGGGGCGACGTTGTGGGCGTCGGTGGCGATGAGCAGGTAGTGGTTGCGGTCGTACCAGGCGGTGTCGACGGCGCCCCCCGCGTACGCGCTCGCGTCCCCGTCGAAGATGACGAACCAGGGCCGGATCGTGGCGTCGGCGTAGCGCCCGCGCGGGTCCCCCGCCTCGGCCCGGTGCACGGCCGGGAACGCGGCGGCCTGGCCGAGGCGGCCCGAGCCGGCGAGGGAGCGCAGGTGCTCGGCGTACTCCCGGTCGGTCCACAGCTTGTCGGCGCTGTTGCCCTCCTCGACGGTGCCGGGGATCAGCTCCACGAGGAACCTCCCCGCCATGTCGGCGCGGGCGGGCCAGGCGCCGGCGCGAGCGGCCGTGTCCAGGTCGGGGTACCCGGCGGCCAGCTGCCCGGGCCGGTAGAGGGCGTCGCCGAGCTTGGATCCGAGCAGCGCGTCGAGGTCGGCGGGACCGCGCCCGAGGTTGGCGGCGAAGCCGTCCTTGAGCTCCATCTTGAGGATGACCGGGCGGTGGCCGGGGTGGGCGTCGTGCCAGCTGCGGATGTCGGAGAGGCAGCCGGCGAGGTTCTGGTTGCGGGACTTGGTGCGCAGTTGGGCGGGGGTGGAGGCGTTCTCGCAGTTGTTGTCGTTGCCGAACGGGTTGTCGTGGGAGACCCGCCAAGAGCTGCCGAAGAAGTTGGTCCACACGTCGAGTTCGAGCATGGCCGCGCCGGAGTCCAGAGCGTCCGCGAAGTAGGGGTACTTGGTCTTCTCGTAGGCGTTGTGCACGCCCACACCGGTGGACCCCGCGTAGGAGGGGCCGGCCGCCGCTGCCGCCGGGGCAGCGCCCGCCGGGGCCGCTCCCAGCGCGAGGGCCGCGGCCGCCAGCCCCGCCGTCACGGCGCCCGTTATCCGCTTCCGCAATCTCATACTTTCGGCTCCCGTCGGTCCCCTCGCCCCGGTTGGGCTCAAGTCGGCTGGAGCGTACGGGAGTTGGGTGACATGCGGAAGGACGGCGGATGGCGGCCCGGCGACTGTGAGGACGAACACGTTCCGCTTCCGGAACCCCGGCCCGCGCGGTCCGCATCGAACCAAGGAAGATCGAACCAGGAGTCGCACCAGTCTCCGGAACGGGAGTGCCGCATGTTCACCAAGGTCCGCGGACGGGCCGTACGGGCCTCCGTGTTCGCCGGCTTCTGCTGCGTCCTGCTCCTCGGCGGCGCCGGCTACGTGTGGGAGCTGCGCGCCCTCGCCGCCTTCCTCGACGACGGCGATCCCGTACGGGGCAGCTACGCGCAGGACCCCGGGGCCGCCGACGACACGGCCTCCGCCGTACTGGACGGCATGGCCCGGGAAGGCCTGCCGCCGGGCGACGGCGACACCGGCCCGGTGACCGGCGGCGACCCCGAGCACCGGGGGTCCGTGCGCTGGCAGCCTTCCGAACCGCTGGAGGCCCGCCCCGCCCCGGCCGATCCCGCCGTCGGCGCGCTGTTCTCCCCCGGCGAGGACGGCGACCCCGACCACCACTGCTCGGCGAGCGTGGTCCACTCCCCCGGCGGCGACCTCATCGCCACCGCCGCGCACTGTGTGCACGACGGCGGCTTCCGCACCAACCTCGCCTTCGGCCCGGGCTACCGCGACGGCTTCCTCCCGTACGGGGTCTGGGTGCCGACGCGGATCGACGTGGACCCCCGCTGGGTGACCGGCCGGGACCCCGACCACGACGTGGCCTTCCTGCGGATGCGCCGCCCCGGCCACCCCGGGCAGCGGCTGGAGGACGTTGTCGCAGCCGCCGGCACCATCCGCTTCGGGGCCGCGCTCCCCGTGCCCGCCCGGCTCATGGGCTACCCCAACACGGCCGAGGAGCCGCTGGAGTGCCGCAACACGGCCGTCGCCGCCGGGCCCTCGCAGCTGCGGCTGGACTGCGCGGACGTGCCCAACGGCACCAGCGGCGGCCCGGTGCTCACCGGTGACCGCACCCTGATCGGGGTCATCGGCGGCCGCGACGGCGGCGGCGACGAGGAGACCTCCTACAGCAGCCGCTTCGACGCCGCCGTCCGCGAACTCTACGAACGCGCGGGCCGGGGCAGCTAGTGCTGTGGCCGGAAAGGTTTGCCGGGTCGCGGTGTCCGGTGCGGTGCATCGCAAGGCGGAGGACCGCGTCTCGTACCGGACGTACTTGCGCGGTCCGACAACACGGCGAGGCGCCGTGCCGGGCGCCGCGCCCCGGTGAACCCTTCCGGTCACAGCACTAGAGCTGTGACCGGTGGTGGGACGGGTAGTCGGCCGTCACGGGAGCCGTCGGCAGCCGCCACTTGGACAGGACGCGGATCATCGTGCCCGGGCTGAGCAGGGTGTTGGGCGAGGCGGTCAGGGACAGCACCCCGAAGAACCGGCCGGAGATCTCCGGGTCGGAGTTGGCGCCCACCATCACCCGGGACATGTAGCCCTGCAGGATCCGGGTGGCCCGGTCCGGCGGCGGCCCCTCCGTCCCCGGGTAGCGCAGGTCCTCGCTGGTGGCGATCTGCCAGGCCACGGCGGCCGCGGCGACGGTGCGGCGCTGGATCCGCCGCGCGGCCCCGGCGACGTCCCGGGCGGACAGGGTACGGATCTCGGCGGCCAGGGCGTCAGCGGCGAGCGCGGCCACCGTCATCCCGTGTCCGTACACGGGGTTGAACCGGCAGGCGGCGTCACCGAGGACCACGAAACCGGCCGGCCAGCGCTCCAGGCGCTCGTAGTGGCGCCATTCGTTCGCGGTGCTCCGGAAGCCGATCGGGGACGAGAGCGGCTTGGCGTCGCGGATGGCGTCGTACAGGGCCGGGCTGCGCAGGCTGCGCGCGAAGCCCAGGAACTCCTCGTCCTTGGTCGGCGGGGCGTCCTCGCCGTTGCCGATGAGCGTCGCGAGCCAGCGGCCGCCGTCCAGCGGCACCAGCACCCCTCCGCGCGGGCTGTCCGGGCGGCCCTGGACGTACATCGCCTGCCAGCGCCGCGCGGGATCCGACGGGATCTCGAAGTAGCGGCTGGAGTACCCGAGATGGGAGTCGTAGCGCGTGGTCTTCGGGGCCGGGTAGCCGAGCGCGGCGAGCCACGCCCGGGCTTTGGAGGTCCGCCCGGTCGCGTCGACCACGAAGCCCGCGGCGAGCGGCTCCCCCTCGCGCAGCTCCACGCCGGTCACCGAGCGGCCGTCCGGTCCGGCGACGAGTCCGGTGGCCGGGCAGCCGGGCCGGATCCGGATGCGTTCGTCCCGCAGCACCTCCCGCCGTACCGTCCAGTCGATCAGCTCGCGGCTGCCCACGAGCACCCGGGTCCCGGGCACGGGGCCGAACCAGTCGGCCGGGCTCAGCCACAGGAGGTCCCGCGGCGACTCCAGCAGGGACGCCCCGCCGGACTGCAGCTCGCGGGTGACCCCGGGGAGCAGCTCCTCCATCAGCTCCAGGCCCCGCGACCACAGCACGTGCACGTGCCGGGACTGCGGCACGCCGGGCCGGAAGGCCGGCCCGGCGTCCGCGAGTTCGTCCCGCTCCAGCACGGTCACGCGCGCGAATCTCTTCGCGAGGACCCGCGCCGCGAGCAGCCCCGCCAAGCCCGCCCCCAGGACCACCGCGTGATCGTGCCCTGCTGGGTGGTTGTCCATGTCGTCGTCCATGCCGCCGAGTCTCCCGCAGCGCCCGTGCCGGGTCAGGTCCCGGCAGGGTCGCCCTGAGGCACCCGGGGGCGGACGGACTCACGGGCGGGGCGCCCGGCCGGCCGAAGTCGGCCGCCGCGCGTCAGCGCGGCAGCGACGCGTAGGAGACCCCTGTGAGCTTCTCGGAGGCGGACCAGAGCCGTTCGCCGGACGTGTCGTCCAGGGTCCACTTCGCCCGCCAGGAACGCGCGGGCGCCCCGCGCCAGCCGAGCCGCGGCCCGAAGAAGTCGTCGGGCCGGACCCCGGGCGCGGTGGCCGCGTACAGGGTGGGCAGCGCGCCGGAGGCCGCGGGCTGGGCGATGACGGTGTTCCCGAGCGCCATGACCCGGGACGTCAGCGTGCGGCCCTCCTGCGTCGAGGCCCCGGAGT
This sequence comes from Streptomyces sp. NPDC060028, assembly GCF_042736725.1. Taxonomy (NCBI): domain Bacteria; kingdom Bacillati; phylum Actinomycetota; class Actinomycetes; order Kitasatosporales; family Streptomycetaceae; genus Streptomyces; species Streptomyces sp. NPDC060028. The sequence continues at coordinate 17,300 of NZ_JBHWVJ010000087.1, forward strand.
GCAGGTTGGTGGAGGCGTAGCCGGGGTGGGCGGCGGCCGTGACGATCCCGGAGCCGGCGGCGGCGAGCCGGCGGGACAGCTCGTGGGTGAAGAGGAGGTTGGCGGTCTTGGAGCGGCCGTACGCCACCCAGCGCCGGTAGTCGCGCGTACTGTCGAGGTCGGTGAGGTCGATGTCGCCGAGCGCGTGGAAGCCGCTGGAGACGTTGACGACGCGGGCTCCGGGGGCGGCGGCGAGCAGCTGCGGCAACAGCAGTCCGGTCAGGGCGAAGTGGCCGAGGTGGTTGACTCCGAACTGTGTCTCGAAGCCGTCGGCGGTCCGCCCGAACGGCAGGGCCATCACCCCGGCGTTGTTCACCAGCAGGTCCAAGGTCCGGCGGCCCTGCCCGTAGCTCTTCGCGAACTCCCGTACGGAGCCCAGGTCGGCGAGGTCCAAGGAGGCGAACTCGACCTGGGCACCCGGAACTTCGGCGCGCAGCCGGATGACCGCGGCCCGGCCGCGGGCCGCGCTGCGGCAGGCCAGCAGCACGTACGCGCCGCGCCGCGCGAGCTCCCGGGCGGCGATGTAGCCGATCCCGCTGTTGGCCCCGGTGACGACCGCGGTGCGGCCGCTCTGATCGGGCATGTGCTCGGCCTTCCAGCCCGGCATGACAGCTCCTCGTCGCTCGACACGTCTGTTCGCCACTTGATACTGCCGTTCGCTGCTCGCTGCTCGCTACTCGTCCTGCTCGGTTCCCGTGGCCGCCGACACCAGCACGTCCCCGGCCGCGACCCGGCTGTAGAGCACCGTACGCCCCGTGCGCCGGCGCAGGATCAGCCCGGCGGCCAGGAGCACCTTCAGCTGCCCGGCCACCGCGCCCAGGCTCAGCCCCGTCAGGGCCACGAGCTGAGTCGTCGACTTCGGGCTCTCCAGCAGCACCAGCACCCGCGCCCGTACCGGCCCGAGCAGCCGGACCAGCGCGGCCGGGGCCGGGGCCGGGTCCGACTGCGCGAGCTGCCCTTCGCACGGGTACACCAGGGCGTGCCGGTGCCGCCCGGCCCAGGACACCCACGCGTGCCGGGTCGTCACCGGTACGAAGACCAGCCCGGCCTGCCCCGACAGCTCCCGCGGCGGCCGGTCCTGGAGGTTGATCCGCAGCCGTCCCCCGCCGAGCCACGCCATGCCCGGCCGCATCCCGGACAGGGCCGCCGCCCACCCGCCGCGGCTCAACTGCGCGGTGCGGACCAGGATGTCGGCCTCGGCGACCCGGCGCCGGCGCTCCCAGTCGGGGCGCACGGCCTCGGCCCACACCCACTCCAGCAGCTCCGCCGTCCGCGGGCCGAGCCCCCGGGTGCGGGCGAGGGAGTCCGGGAGGGCGGAGGCGGCGCGCAGGTCCGTACGGACCACCGCGTCGGGGGTGGCGCGGATCGGGGCGAGCTCGTCCGCGAAGGGCCGCCCGTCCGGCGGCGGGGTGAGGAACCCGGCGAGCCACTGCCGCCCGAGGGCCGCCCGTACGAGCGCGGCGGTGTCGGGTTCGGCCGCCAGGTGGGCCCGGTAGTGCGGGAGCCGGTCCGCGAGCCAGGCCCGCTCGGCCGGGTACGCCGGCGGCGTCCGCCGCTCCAGCGTCATCAGCGCGGCCGTGGTCTCGGCCAGCGCGGACACCACGAAGCGGCTGCCCGCGAGGGCGTCGCTGTCGATCCGCCACCAACCCATGGTCCCGTCCCCTCCGGCGTGCCGTCCGGCTCCACATGCTGCTCGTCCGGCGAGGCGGTGAACGGCCGCCCGGCACGCGCCCCGCAGGGCCTGTGGTTTCGCCTGTACGCGAAACATTAGGGCGCCTCCGCGCCGCGCCGGAAACTCCGCGCATGCCACGGACCTACCGCGCTCTCGCCCGCACCCCCGAATTCACGCCCTTCTTCGTCGCCGCGGCCCTGCGCGTCGGCGCCTCCACCGTCAGCGGGCTGGCCCTCGCCGTCCTCGTCTACGACCGCACCCGCAGCCCGTTGCTCGCCGCGCTCGCCATGTTCGGACCGTCCTTCACGCAGCTCCTCGGGGCGACCGTGCTGCTGTCCGCCGCCGATCGGCTGGAGCCGCGCGCCGCCCTAGGCCGGCTCTGCGCGCTCACCGCGCTCGGCACCGCCCTGACCGCCGCGCCCGGTCTGCCGCTGGGCGCGGCGTTCGCGGTGCTGCTCGCCCAGGGGCTGGCCGACTCCCTCGCCGGCGGGGTGCGGTACGGGCTGCTCACCGAGATCCTGCCGCCCGAGGACTACCTGCGGGGCCGCTCGCTGCTCGCCGTCTGCGCCGGGGCGACACAGATCGCCGGCTTCGCCGTCGGCGGGGTGCTGGTCACCGCGCTCTCCCCGCGCGGCACGCTGCTGGCGGCCGCCGGGCTGTCGCTGGCCGCCGCGCTCACCGTGCGCTTCGGGCTGCGCCGCCGGCCGCCGCGTGCGGCCGGGCGGCCCTCCGTGGCGCAGACCTGGCGTACCAACGCCGTCCTGTTCTCGGACCCGGCGCGGCGCACGCTGTACCTCGCGATGTGGGTGCCCAACGGCCTCGTCGTCGGCTGCGAGTCCCTGTTCGTCCCCTACGACCCCGCCCACGCGGGGCTGCTGTTCGGCTGCTCGGCCGCCGGGATGCTCGTCGGGGACACCGTCGCCGGGCGGTTCCTCCCGGCGCGCCGGCGGGCCCGGCTGGCGTCGCCGCTGCGGCTGCTGCTCGCCGTGCCCTACCTCGTCTTCGCCCTGCACCCGGGCCCCGTCCTCGCGGCGGCCGCCGTGACGCTCGCCTCCGTCGGCTACTGCGCCGGGCTGCTGATGCAGGAGCGGCTGGTCGCGCTGCTCCCCGACGGTACGCAGGGGCAGGCGCTCGGGCTGCACTCGGCCGGGATGCTGACGGCGCAAGGGCTCTGTGCGGCGCTCGCCGGGGCCGTCGCCCAGTACACCTCCGTGTCCGCGGCGATGACGGCGCTGGCCGCGGCCTCGGTCGTGGTCACCCTGGTCCTGGAGCGCGGGCTGCGGGCCAGTAGGCTGCGGGTCCATTCCCTTCCGTCGCCGAATCGCGCCCCGAACCCCCCGCCGAGTCCCGCCCCGAACCCTTCCCCGAGGTAGCCCGCAGTGAGCTCCGCACCCCCACCCGTACCCGTCACGGTCGTCGGCCTCGGCGCCGACGGCTGGGCCGGGCTCACCCGCGCCGCACGGGCCGCGCTGTCCGGCGCCGAGGTCCTGATCGGCGGGCCCCGCCAGCTGGACCTGCTGCCGTCCGGGGAGTGCGCCGGGGAGCGGGTGGCGTGGCCGAGCCCGCTGCGGCCGGCCGTGCCGAAACTGGCGGCGGAGCACGCGGGGCGCCGGATCGCGGTGCTGGCCAGCGGCGACCCGATGTTCTACGGGATCGGCCGCGCCCTGTCCGAGGAACTCGGGCCGGAGCGCCTTCGGGTGGTGCCGCACCCCTCCTCCGTGTCGTACGCCTGCGCCCGTCTGGGCTGGCCCGTGGAGGACACCGAGGTGGTCACCGTGGTCGGCCGCCCGGTGGCCCGGATCGCGGCCGCGCTGTACGAGGGCCGGCGGGTGCTGGTGCTGAGCGCCGGAGCGGTGACCCCGAACGAGATCGCCGCTCTGCTTCGAGAGCGGGGCTTCGGGCCCAGCCGGATGCGGGTGCTGGAACAGCTCGGCTCCGAGCGCGAGGACGCGTACGAGGGCCACGCACACGACTGGAACCACGCTCCCGGCGACCCGCTGAACGTGGTCGCCGTGGAATGCCGCCGGGACCCCGCCGCCGACGTCCCGCGGCTCGGCGCCACCCCCGGGCTGCCCGACACCGCCTACGAGCACGACGGCCAGCTCACCAAGCGCCACGTCCGCGCCGCGACCCTGTGCGCCCTGGCCCCCGCCCCCGGCGAGCTGCTGTGGGACATCGGCGGCGGCTCCGGCTCCATCGGCATCGAGTGGATGCGGACCCACCCCTCCTGCCGGGCCGTCTCGGTGGAGCGCAACCCCGAGCGGGCCGCGCGGATCACCCGTAACGCGGCGGCGCTCGGCGTCCCCGGGCTGCGCGTGGTCACCGGGCCCGCGCTCGAGGCCCTCGCCGAACTGCCCGCGCCCGACGCGGTGTTCATCGGCGGCGGCCTGACCGCACCGGGCCTGCTCGACGCGGTCTGGGCGGCGCTGCCCGCCGGCTGCCGGCTGGTGGTCAACACCGTCACCCTGGAGTCGGAGGCGGTCCTCGCCGACCGCTACCGGCGCCACGGCGGCGAACTGGTGAAGCTGGCCGTCGCGCACGCCGTGCCCGTCGGCGGTTTCACTGGCTGGCGGCAGGCGATGCCGGTCACCCAGTGGTCGGTCACGAAGCCGAAGCCGACGCAGACGCAGACGCAGACGCAGACGAACGAGGAGAAGGATCAGACATGACCGTGTACTTCATCGGTGCGGGCCCCGGCGCCGCCGACCTGATCACGGTGCGCGGTGCCCGGACCCTCGCCGCGGCGCCGGTCTGCCTGTACGCGGGCAGCCTCGTGCCGCGCGAACTGCTGGCCGAGTGCCCGCCGGACGCCCGGCTGGTCGACACCTCGCAGCTGAACCTCGACGAGATCATCGCCGAGTGCGTACGGGCCCACGCGGCCGGGCAGGACGTGGCGCGGCTCCACTCCGGCGACCCCTCGATCTTCAGCGCCGTCGCGGAGCAGATGCGGCGGCTCGACGCGGCCGCCGTCCCCTACGAGGTCGTCCCGGGCGTACCGGCCTTCGCCGCGGCGGCGGCGGCGCTGAAGCGGGAGCTGACCGTTCCCACCGTCGGCCAGACCGTCATCCTGACCCGGATCGCCCAGCAGGCCACGCCGATGCCGCCCGGCGAGGACCTCGCCACGCTGGGGCGCAGCGGCGCCCTGCTGGTGCTGCACCTGGCCACCCGCTACGTCGACCGGGTCGTGGACGAGCTGCTGCCGCACTACGGGGCCCAGTGCCCGGTCGCGGTCGTCGCGATGGCCAGCCGCCCCGACGAGCTGATCCTGCGCGGCACGCTGGCCGACATCGCCGCCCAGGTCAAGGAGGCCGGGCTGGTGCGCACCGCCGTCATCCTGGTGGGCCGGACCCTGGGCGCCGAGCAGTTCCGCGACAGCCACCTGTACTCGCCCGAGCGCGACCGGCATGTCTGCTGAAGCGGTCCGCCCGCACGTTCTGATCCTCGGCGGTACCACCGAGGCCCGCCGCCTCGCCGAGGCCCTGACGGACGCCCCGGGCACCCCGGGCACCCCGCCCGCCCCGCCCGCCCCGCCGGGGGCGGCCCGGGTGACGACTTCGCTGGCCGGGCGGGTCGCCGCCCCCGTGCTTCCGCCGGGTGAGACCCGGATCGGCGGTTTCGGCGGACCCGCCGGGCTGGCGGCCTGGGTCCGCGCCCACCGCGTCACCCACCTCGTGGACGCCACCCACCCCTTCGCGGAGCGGATGAGTTTCAACGCGGCCGGGGCTGCGGCGCTCACCGGAGTGCCGCTGCTGGCGCTGCGCCGCCCCGGCTGGGCCCCGGAGCCGGGCGACGACTGGACCTTCACGGACTCGCTGGCCGGGGCGGCCGCCCTGCTGCCGGGCCTCGGCGGCCGGGTGTTCCTGACCACCGGCCGGATGGGCCTGCACACCTTCGCGCACCTCACCGACACCTGGTTCCTGGTGCGTTCGGTGGACCTGCCGGCCGCGCCGGCGCCGCCGCGGCTCGAAGTCCTGCTCGCCCGCGGCCCGTTCACCCTCGACGACGAGCGGGAGCTGCTGGCCCGGCACCGGATCGACGTCGTGGTGACCAAGGACAGCGGCGGCAGCGCCACCGCCCCGAAGCTGACCGCCGCCCGCGAGGCGGGCATCCCGGTCCTGGTCGTACGCCGCCCCCCGGTCCCCGAGGACGTCGCGGAGGCCGGTTCGGTGACGGCGGCCCTGCACTGGCTCGGCGGCGCGTACGCCTCACCCCCACCCGGTCACGGGTAGCGGCGCGGCGTCCAGGTGATCCTCGATCCGTCGGCGCGCTCCGTGACCTGGGTCTGCGAGGACCCGATCAGCAGGATCGTGCGCATGTCCACCTCGGCCGGCTCCAGTTCGGCGAGCGTGACGATGCGCACCGACTGCCCGGGGCCGCCCACGTCGCGCGCGACGACCACCGGGGTCTGCGGCGAACGCAGCTCCAGCAGCAGCTCGCGGGCCTGCGCCACCTGCCAAGTACGGCTGCGCGAGCCCGGGTTGTACAGGGCCAGCACCAGATCGGCCGCGGCGGCCGCGCGCAGCCGCTCCGCGATGACCTCCCAGGGCTTGAGCCGGTCGGAGAGCGAGATGGTGGCGTAGTCGTGGCCGAGCGGGGCGCCGGCCGCGGCGGCCGCCGCGTTGGCGGCGGTCACCCCCGGCAGGACCCGTACGGGCACGTCCTTGTACTCCTCCTGGCCGGCCACCTCCAGGACCGCCGTGGCCATGGCGAAGACCCCGGGGTCGCCGCCGGAGACCACGGCCACGCGCTTGCCGCGCCGGGCCAGGTCGAGGGCGAACTCGGCGCGCTCCGACTCCACCTTGTTGTCCGAGCCGTGCCGGATCTGGCCCGGCTTCACCGGGACCCGGTCCAGGTACGTCGTGTACCCGACCAGCACCTCGGCGTCGGCCAGCACCCGCCGCGTCTGCGGGGTGAGCCAGAGCGGCCCGGCCGGGCCGGTGCCGACGACCGCGACCTCGCCGGGGCCGGACGGCACGCTGCCCGGGTTGCCGATCCGGCTGGGCACGACGGCCACGGCGAAGTACGGGACGCTCTCGGGGTCGACGTCCGCGAGGGAGCCGGTGCGCTCCCCGGCCATGGTGGCCCGCTCGACGTACCGTGCCTCGGCGAGCCGGCCGCTGCCCTCCATCGCCCGCCGCACGGCGGGGAAGGTGCGGCCGAGCTTCATCACGACCGCCGAATCGGTCGCGGCGAGGCGCGCGGTGAGCTCCTCCTCGGGCAGGGTGCCGGGCAGGATCGTCAGCACCTCCTCGCCCTCGACGAGCGGGGTGCCGAGCCGGGCGGCGGCGGCGCTCACGGAGGTCACCCCCGGGATCACCTCGGCCTCGTAACGGCCCGCGAGCCGCTTGTGCATGTGCATGTACGAGCCGTAGAAGAACGGGTCGCCCTCCGCGAGCACGGCGACGGTCCGGCCGGCGTCCAGATGCGCGGCGAGCCGGGCGGCGGAGGCCTCGTAGAACTCCTCCATCGCGCCCTGGTAGCCGCCGGGGTGGTCGGTGGTCTCGGTGGTCACCGGGTAGACCAGCGGTTCCTCGACGTGGTCCGCGCGCAGGTGCTTGGCGGCGATGGAGCGGGCGATCGAGCGGCCGTGGCGGGCGCTGTGGTAGGCGACGACATCGGCTTCGGCGATCACCTCGACCGCGCGCAGGGTCATCAGGGAGGGGTCGCCGGGCCCGAGCCCGACCCCGTAGAGACGTCCGGCGCTCATTCGGCCACGCTCGCGATGGCGTTGACGGCCGCGGCGGCCATGGCGCTGCCGCCGCGCCGGCCGCGGACGATCAAGTGGTCGAGCCCCGAGGGGTGTTCGGCCAGGGCGTCCTTGGACTCGGCGGCGCCGATGAAGCCGACCGGGACGCCGATGACGGCGGCGGGGCGCGGGGCGCCCTCCTCGATCATCTCCAGGAGCCGGAACAGCGCGGTCGGCGCGTTCCCGACGGCGATCACCGAACCCTCCAACAGGCCACGGTCCCGCCAGACTTCGAGGGCGGCGGCGCTGCGCGTGGTACCCATCTTCGCGGCGAGATCGGGCACGGCCGGGTCGGAGAGGGTGCAGATCACCTCGTTGTCGGCGGGCAGCCGCTTGCGGGTGACCCCGCTCGCGACCATCTGCACGTCGCACAGGATCGGCGCACCCGCCTCCAGGGCGGCCCGTGCGCGCAGCACGACGTCGGGGGTGTATCCGAGGTCCCGGGTCAGGTCGGTCATCCCGCAGGCGTGAATCATGCGCACCGCGACCTGGGCGACCGAGGCGGGCAGCCCGGAGAGGTCCGCCTCGGCGCGGATCGTGGCAAAGGACTGGCGGTAGATCGCGGCGCCGTCCTTCTCGTACTCAAACACGGTGTACTCGCTCATTTCTTCACTGCGTCTTCGGACACTCGGGGTCGGCTGCGCGCGTCGGCGACAGCCGCGGCAAGTTCGTTCGGGGGCACGGGGCGCCCGTCGAGCCGGTACCCCTCGGGGGTGGCGACGAGGTCGACCCAGGCGGCGGCGCGCGGATGCCCGCACCGGCGCTCGCACCCGGACCAGTGCACGGCCAGCTGCCCGCGCGCCTGGTGTACGACGGCCCGCGCGTCGGCGCGCACGTCGGACAGGGCCTTGGCGCAACCGGGCCGCCCGGTACAGGCGGTGACGGACTCCCAGGGGCCGTCGGGTGAGGTGACGAGCCCCGCGGGGCGGGCGGCGGTGTCGGTGACGAGGACGCTGCGCCAGGGTGTGACGCGCAGGTCGCCGGGCAGCTCCCGCCATTGGGCGGTGGTGAGCCGGCCGAGGGGGATCAGTACGCAGAGCGCGTCCCCGTGCACCCCGGGAGCGGGCGGGTCCGCGTACGGGCGGGGCGCGTGCGGGACGTACCGCGCGCCGATGCCCCGCCCGATGAGCCGGGTGGTGAACTGCCGGGATTCCAGGGCGTGTTCGTCGGGCAGTTCGGCGATGCGCCAGGCCAGGGTACCGGCGGCGGCCGCGGCGGCCAGGAAGTGCAGGGCCGCCTCCAGCGCGGCCCGCGCGGCGTCGGCGGCGGCCACCTCGGCGGCGTCCGGGGCCGCACCGAGCCGGACCAGCACCCGGCCGTCGGGCCGGCCGAGCAGGGTCACGTCGGGGTCGAGGGCGGCCACGTCCCCGCGCCCGTCGTCGACGGCGAACAGGAACCGGCCGGACAGGGCGGCGGCCCGCGGGTCGGCGCAGAGCGTCGTGTCCAAGGCGCGCACCGCGGCGGGGTCCGCCAGCGGGCTGGCGACGATGTTGCGGATCCGCTCGTGCGAGGGCGCCGGCAGCAGTCCGGCAGCGTCGAGCAGTTCGGCCAGCCCGGGGCCGCAGCCTTCCGCGAGGCCGCGGAGCTGGATGTTGCCGCGCGAGGTGAGTTCCAGGTGCCCGTCGCCGAACCGGTCGGCTGCCAGGGCGAGCGCGGCCGCCTGCGAGGCACCGAGCAGCCCGCCCGGGATCCGCACCCGCGCGAGGAACCCGTCGTCCGCCGCGTGCAGCCGCAGCGCTCCGGGGCAGGCGTCGCCACGATCCCGTATGACGGGTTCGTCCCGCGATGCGGCGGCAGGGGGCTGGGGCATGGCGGCGAGCATACCCACGATTCCCGTCCCCTGACCTGTGTCCATCAACACCCCGGACCAGCGAATCCGGCCTCGCCGGAGTTTGAGGCGCGGGGTCCGGGGCAGAGCCCCGGCAGCGCCGCCGCACACCACGACCCCCGCTGCCGGCCAGGGCGACGGCCACCTAGGATGACCATCGACGGACCGCTCGGCCCGTCGTCGCCGAGGACGGCGACCTGGGAGGAAGCCCGGTGCGATTCCGGCGCGGTCCCGCCACTGTGAACCCCGCGGAGCAACCGGCGGGGTGAGTCAGGAACTCCCGCTGTCCTCACTGCCCGGGGCGCGGAAACCCCGAGGAAGGCCTGCCGCCGCATGATCCTGCTGCTGTCGACGTCCGACACCGATCTGCTCAGCGCTCGCGCCGCCGCGGACGGCCCCGTCCCGTACCGGTTCGCGAACCCCTCCCGCCTTCCCCTCGACGACCTGCCCGGCCTCCTCGACGGGGTGGACCTGGTCGTCGTACGCCTCCTCGGGGGCCTCCGCGCCTGGCAGGACGGCCTCGACCTCCTCCTGGCCCCCGGCCAGACCCGCCCGGTGGTCGTGCTGACCGGCGAACAGGCCCCCGACGCCCAGCTGATGGAGGCCTCCACGGTTCCGATCGGCATCGCTGCCGAGGCGCACGGCTACCTCGCGCACGGCGGCCCGGCCAACCTGGACCAGCTGGCCCGCTTCCTCTCCGACACCGTCCTGCTCACCGGCCACGGCTTCGAGCCGCCCGCCGCCGCCCCCACCTGGGGCCGGCTGGAGCGCACCGCGCAGCGCACCACCGGTCCGCGGATCGCCGTGCTCTACTACCGCGCCCACCAGATGAGCGGCAACACCGCCTTCGTGCACTCCCTGTGCGAGGCCGTCGAGGCCCACGACGCGCAGGCCGTACCGCTCTACGTCTCCTCCCTGCGCACCCCCGAACCGGAGCTGCTGGCCGAGCTGGACGGTGTCGACGCGATCGTCACGACCGTCCTCGCCGCCGGCGGCACCCGTCCCGCGACCGCCTCCGCGGGCGGCGACGACGAGTCCTGGGACGCCGGCGCGCTCGCCGCGCTGGGCGTGCCGATCCTCCAGGCCCTGTGCCTGACGGGCTCGCGCAGCAACTGGGAGGAGAGCGACGAGGGCCTGTCCCCCCTCGACGCCGCCACCCAGGTCGCCGTGCCCGAGTTCGACGGCCGTCTGATCACCGTCCCGTTCTCCTTCAAGGAACTCGACGAGGACGGCCTGCCCGCGTACGTCGCCGACCCCGAGCGGGCCGCCCGGGTCGCGGGCATCGCCGTACGCCACGCCCGGCTGCGGCACATCGAGCGCCGTGACAAGAAGGTCGCGCTGGTCCTCTCCGCATACCCCACCAAGCACTCCCGCATCGGCAACGCGGTGGGTCTCGACACCCCCGCCAGCGCCGTCGAGCTGCTGCGCACCCTCATCGCCGGCGGCTACGACTTCGGTCCCGTCGAGAACATCCCCGGCCTGGTCTCGGGTGACGGCGACGAGCTGATCCGTGCCCTGATCGAGGCCGGCGGCCACGACCAGGACTGGCTCACCGAGGAGCAGCTGGCCCGCAACCCCGTCCGCATCCCGGCCGCGGACTACAAGCGCTGGTTCGCCGAGCTCCCCGCCGAGCTCCGGGGCAGCGTCGAGCAGCACTGGGGCGAGGCCCCGGGCAACATGTTCGTCGACCGCTCCGCCAACCCCGAGGGCGACATCGTGCTCGCGGCCCTGCGCCGCGGGAACCTGCTCATCCTCATCCAGCCGCCGCGCGGCTTCGGCGAGAACCCGATCGCGATCTACCACGACCCGGACCTGCCGCCCTCGCACCACTACCTGGCCGCGTACCGCTGGATCCAGGCGCGCGCCGAGGACGGCGGTTTCGGCGCCGACGCGATGATCCACCTGGGCAAGCACGGCAACCTGGAGTGGCTGCCGGGCAAGAACGCCGGCCTGTCCGCGGCCTGCGCGCCCGACGCCGCGCTCGGCGACCTGCCCCTGATCTACCCCTTCCTCGTCAACGACCCGGGCGAGGGCACCCAGGCCAAGCGCCGGGTGCACGCCACCCTGGTCGACCACCTCGTCCCGCCGATGGCGCGCGCGGAGTCGTACGGCGACATCGCGCGCCTGGAGCAGCACCTGGACGAGTACGCCCAGATCTCGGCGATGGACCCGGCGAAGCTGCCCGCCATCCGCGCGCAGATCTGGACCCTGATCCAGGCCGCGAAGCTCGACCACGACCTGGGTCTGGAGGAGCGCCCGGACGACGAGGGCTTCGACGACTTCCTGCTGCACGTCGACGGCTGGCTGTGCGAGGTCAAGGACGCCCAGATCCGCGACGGCCTGCACGTCCTGGGGGGCGCCCCGACCGGCCCGGCCCGGGTCAACCTGGTCCTCGCCATCCTGCGCGCCCGCCAGATCTGGGGCGGTACGACGGCCCTGCCCGGCCTGCGCGAGGCGCTCGGCCTCGACGAGTCCGCGGCGACCCGTACGACGGCCGACGAGGCCGAGGAGACGGCCCGCGCCCTGGTCCAGGCGATGGAGGACGCCAACTGGGCCCCCGCGGCGGTGGCTTCGGTCGCGGCCGGGTACTCGGCGGACGTGGCCGCGGTACTGGACTTCGCGGCCCGGGAGGTCGTCCCGCGCCTGGCGGGCACGACCGACGAGATCGCCCACGTCGTCAGCGCCCTGGACGGCGCCTTCGTCCCGGCCGGCCCGTCCGGTTCCCCGCTGCGCGGCCTGGTGAACGTCCTGCCGACCGGCCGGAACTTCTACTCCGTCGACCCGAAGGCCGTGCCCTCGCGCCTCGCGTGGGAGACCGGCCAGGCCCTGGCCGACTCGCTGTTGACCCGCTACCGCACGGACAACGGCGAATGGCCCGCCTCCGTCGGCCTGTCCCTGTGGGGCACGAGCGCGATGCGCACCTCGGGCGACGACGTCGCCGAGGCGATGGCGCTGCTCGGCATCCGCCCGGTCTGGGACGAGGCCTCGCGCCGGGTGACCGGCCTGGAGCCGATCCCGCTCGCCGAGCTGGGCCGCCCCCGCATCGACGTGACCCTGCGCATCTCGGGCTTCTTCCGGGACGCCTTCCCGCACGTGATCGGCCTGCTGGACGACGCGGTCCGGCTGGCGGCCTCCCTGGACGAGCCCGCCGCGGAGAACTTCGTACGGGCCCACGCGCAGGCGGACCTGGCCGAGCACGGCGACGAGCGGCGCGCGACCACCCGTATCTTCGGCTCGCGCCCCGGCACGTACGGCGCCGGCATCCTCCAGCTGATCGACTCCCGCGACTGGCGCACGGACGCCGACCTCGCGGAGGTCTACACGGTGTGGGGCGGGTACGCGTACGGCCGCGGCCTGGAGGGCCGGCCGGCCCGCACCGAGATGGAGAGCGCGTACAAGCGCATCACGGTGGCGGCCAAGAACACCGACACCCGCGAGCACGACATCGCGGACTCCGACGACTACTTCCAGTACCACGGCGGCATGGTGGCCACCGTCCGCGCGCTGCGCGGGACGGCCCCGGAGGCGTACATCGGCGACTCCACCCGCCCGGAGACGGTCAAGACGCGCACCCTGGTCGAGGAGACCTCCCGCGTCTTCCGCGCCCGCGTCGTGAACCCGAAGTGGATCGAGGCGATGCGCCGCCACGGGTACAAAGGCGCCTTCGAGCTGGCGGCGACCGTGGACTACCTGTTCGGCTACGACGCCACGACGGGCGTGGTCGCGGACTGGATGTACGACAAGCTGACGGAGACGTACGTCCTGGACCCCGAGAACCGCGCCTTCCTGGAGGAGGCCAACCCCTGGGCCCTGCACGGCATCGCCGAGCGTCTCCTGGAGGCGCAATCGCGCGGCATGTGGGAGAAGCCGGACCCGCAGGTCCTGGAGGCCCTGCGCCAGGTCTACCTGGACACGGAGGGCAACCTCGAGGGCGAAGGGGAGTAGCCGCCCCGCGCTGGGCGCATGTGCCACTACTGCGGCTGTCGTGAGATCCCGCTGGTCGCGGCCATGACGGCCGTCCTCCTCGCCCACTGGAAAGGGCGTGGAGGACGGCCTGTTCCCGGCCTCCCTCACCGCGCTCACGGGCGACGAATGGGACCTTTCCATCGCGGCGTGGCGCAGGGCCCACCCTGGGCGCGACGTCCGTCGTGCGGGGTGACAGAATCTGTCTGGATTGCATCAGTGGTGCCTGAGTTGATAGGTATGCCGAGCATGAGTTCGGCCAGGCTGACGGGGTGAGGGAGGAGTCTGATGAAGTTCGACATGGGGGC
>NZ_JBHWVJ010000088.1:0-27200 GCF_042736725.1 Streptomyces sp. NPDC060028
CGCGTCCTGGAGCACGTCCGTCCGCTGAGCGGCGGAGTGCGCGGCGGCGTGGGCCGCGCGCTGGCGGTCCCCGAACCGGGCCTTGGGGGTCCCCGGTGCGGCGATGGCGTTGCTGTGGATCTGCGGTGCTTCTCGTGCGGTGCTGCCCTGCTGCCCTGCTGCCCTGCTGCCCTGCTGCCCTGCTGCCCTGCTGCCCTGCTGCTCTGTTCTGCCCTGCTCTGTTACGGGTGCCCGTCGGTCAGTGCGCGGCCACGCGGGCCATCGCACCCGTCCGGCGCGGCTGCATCGGCACTCCGCCCGCCGTGGCCCGGGCAGCGGGCTGGGCCGGTGCGCGATCACGGCGCGGCTGTGCGGCCACACCGTTCTGGACGTCCATGACGGCGTGCGCCACGAGACCGCCCATCGGGTCGTGCCGAATCAGGTCCCGCAGCCGGGACCTGGACGACCGCCCCTCGTTGCCGGGGTACAGGTGCTTGCCGAGTCCGACCGCGTGGGCCAGTGCGGCAAGCGCCGCGGTCCGCGGGTCCGGCGGTACGCCGGTGCGGATCGCACTGTCCAGCCGGGCACGGATCTCCCGGCTGATCGCCGTGTCGGTCGCCTGGTAGCGAGTCGTCGGCAGCACCCCGCACATCTGTCCCGCGACGGCATGGACCATGCCGCAGCGCTCCAGGTGAGCGAGGTAAATCTGGCGGAGCCCCAGCCGGGGTCCGCCGATCCAGTGGACGGCCCGAACCGGGCTGCCGCGCCTGCGCAGCAGTTCCAGTGCGGAGTCCAGAGTCGGATCTCCTGTCGGCCGTGGCATCACCACGGCGATACGATCCCCGTCAGGGGCTATCCGTCCTGCCAGAGCCAGCTCCACTAGCTGTGCCCCGGCCAGGCCGAGGTCGAGCGACTGCGGCTGCGCCGTGGTACCCGTGGCCGGGTCCAAGGCGAGCAGCAGAAGCTCCTCCGGAATTGTTCTGCGGCTCCTGCCCATCCATGCCTCCCCGCGTGGATGAGTGACAGGGTGACGCCTCTCACATTCATCTGTCGAGAGCGCGTGTCTGCTTTGTGGGGGAATCGGAAGTTATGTCGTTCTCGTCTCGCGCGGGGGCGATGCGCCCTAGACGGGACACTGTTAGACATTCGGACAGCCGGACGTGGTGGCGATCGAGGAGGAACTGGTGGCGGGCGAGTCCCCCGACAAGTCGGTTGATGAAGGAGCGTCGGGGGCGGCGGAGTCCTCCGAGGAGCGTGACCCGAGGCTGTCGGTGCTCCGCCCGAGGGAACCGGAATCCCCGGTCCCGGACCGCGACCCCCTGAGGGAAGCGGTGGCGGCCTGGGTGGCCACGGCCGACCCGTCGCCGTCCGGGGACGACGAGGACCCGGCCGGTGCCGGTGCCGGTGCCGGTGCCGGTGCGGATGCCGGTGCCGATGCCGATGCGGCGGCCGAGGAGACCTCGGAGGCGGCTCCGGCGGCCCCGGAGCCCTCCGCGGCCCCGGCGGCGGACAAGCCCGAGGGGGCCACGGCAGCGGCTCCGGCCGAAGACAAGCCCGAGGCGGCTCCGGCAGCGGAGGAGCCCGCGACCCCTGCGGCTCCGGCCGCCGACAAGCCCGCGGCTCCGGCTGCGCCGACGACGCCCGAGGCGGCTCCGGCTGCCCGCGAGGCCGCCGCCGACAAGCCCGCGCGACCCGCGGCGCCCGCCGCGCCGGCGGACAGTGAGCGCACCGCGGTGTTCCGGGCCGTGGCGCCCGCGCCCGCCCGCGCCGAGGACAAGCCGAAGGCTCCGGCCTCCGAACCTGAGTCGGGTTCCGCTTCGACCCCCGCCGCACCGGCCGACGAGCCCGCGGACAGCGAGCGCACCGCCGTGTTCCGGGCGGTGAAGCCGGGTTCCGTTTCCCCGAAGCCGCCGGTGGCCGACGAGCCGGCGGACAGCGAGCGCACCGCCGTGTTCCGGGCCGTCAGGCCGGGTTCCGTTTCGCCCAAGCCCCCGGTGGCCGACGAGCCTGCCGACAGCGAGCGCACCGCCGTGTTCCGGGCCGTCAAGCCGGGTTCCGTTTCGCCCAAGCCGCCGGCGGCCGACGAGCCCGCCGACAGCGAGCGCACCGCCGTGTTCCGGGCCGTCAAGCCCGAGGCACCCAAGGGGCGGGCCAGCACCTTCGTACCGCTGAAGCGGGACGCGACCGCCGAGCCGAAGCCCCCGGCCGCGGCCCCGGCCGCCCCCACTCCGGCCCCGGCCGCCCCGGCGCCCGCTCCGCCAGCCCCGGCGCCCGCCCCGGCCGCGCCCAAGCCCGCCGCAGGCGACGGCCCCGAGCGGACCACGCAGCAGCCGCTGCCGCCCAAGCCGCCGCTCGACATGCTCGCGGACCTCACCAACAACCCGCCCCCGCCGCCGAGCGCACTGCGCACCACCGTGCGGCGGTTCAAGATCTACGCCCCGGTCGTCGCGCTGCTCGCGATCGTCCTCGCCGTCGTACAGCTCGTGCGCCCCATGCCCGAGCCCAGCCTCAAGATGACCGCGAGCACCTCGTACGCCTTCGAGGGCGGCGCTCCCGTCCTGCCGTGGCCCAAGGAGGGCCAGGGCTTCATGGCGGCGTCCGGCCTCGGCACCGTCGCCACCTTCGGCGAGCAGAAGCCCATCGCCATCGGCAGTGTCGCGAAGGTGATGACGGCCTACGTCATCCTCAAGGACTTCCCCCTCAAGAAGGGGGAAAAGGGCCGACTGATCGACGTCGACAAGACGGCCGTCGAGGACGGCAAGAAGAACACCGAGGGCGAGTCGACGGTCGACACGCTGAAGGAGGGCGACAAGCTCTCCCAGTACGACGCCCTCGCGGCGATCATGATCCCGTCCGCCAACAACGTCGCGCGGCTGCTCGCGCGCTCGGACGGCGGCCAGGAGGCGTTCGTCAAGAAGATGAACGACACCGCCAGGGAACTCGGCATGTCGAACACCACCTACACCGACCCCTCGGGCCTGGACGCGACCACGGTCAGCACCGCCGAGGACCAGGTCAAGCTGGGTCTCAAGGTCGTCGAGATGCCCGAGCTGGTCGCGATCACCAAGCTGCCGAGCTGGACCGACCCGTCCGGCAAGGTGCACCGCAACTGGAACGACCTCGTCCCGTTCAACGGCGCGGTCGGCATCAAGACCGGCTCCACCACCAAGGCCGGCGGCAACCTGCTCTTCGCCGCCGAGAAGAAGGTCGGCAAGACCAACCAGCTGATCGTCGGCGCCGTCCTCGGCCAGCACGGCGTGCCCATCCTCGGCACCGCCATCGCCGCCAGCAAGCAGGTCATGCTCGCCACGCAGCAGGCGCTGACGAACGCGGTCGTCGTCAAGAAGGGCGACCCCGTCGGGTACATCGACGACGGCCTCGGCGGCCGCACCCGGGTCGTCGCCACCGCCGATGTGGAGGCGGTCGGCTGGCCGTCGCTCACGACCACGGTCAAGCTGAGTGACGGTGGCGGCAAGATGCCGCAGACCGCCAAGGCCGGCACCGAGGTCGGCGTGCTGACCGTCGGAGAGGGCGCCAGCCAGGTGAAGGTGCCGGTGGCGCTGATGAACGACCTCACCGCGCCCACCACCGGCAGCAAGCTGACGCGGGTCGGCTGACCTCAGGCGCGAGCGCGCGGCCGGCGCCCCGGGCAACCCCGGGGCGCCGGAGCGCGTCTTCGCACCCGGGACTCATCGTGTTGGGGAGTGCGTCGGTTGTGACCACCGCGGAGCGGCAGCAGGAGCGGAAACGCGGGCTCGGCCCGTCGGCGCCCGCCGGCGGGGCCGCCGGCGAACCCGGCGACGTGCCCGGCGACGCTCCCGGCGGCATGAGGAACCCGGCGCGCCGCCTGCTCGGCTGGGCCCGCCGGCACCCGGTGGCGGTCGCCACCGGCCTGGCCGCCGTGCTGCACGTCGCGTGGTTCTTCAGCTTCGCCAACAGCGGCGGCGACCTGGCCGCGCAGGACGCCTGGGCCGAGTTCGTCGGCCGGCACCCCGACTCGGCGTACAACCTCGCCTGGTACGGGGGCATGCACCCGGTCTCGTACAGCGTGGTCTCGCCGTACGTGATGCACATGATCGGCGTCCGGACCACGATGATGATCGCGGGCACGGTCTCGGCCGGGCTGCTCGCGCTGGTCCTGACCCGCTGCCGGGGCGCCGTGCGCGAGCCGCTGTGGCCCGCGCTGGCGGGGGTGTACGGGCTGCTGTGCAACGCGCTGTCGGGACGGGTCACCTTCGGGCTCGGGGTGATGTTCGCGCTCGGGGCCGTCGCGGCCGTGTTCTGCTGGCCCCGCCGATGGGCCGAGCGGCGGTGGGCCAAGGCCGCCGTCGCGGCTCCGCTCGCGGGGCTGGCCACCGCCTCCAGCCCGGTCGCCGGGCTCTTCCTCGGGGTGGTCGCGGCCGCGCTGTTCCTGAGCGGGCGGCGCCCGGGGGCGTACGCGCTGGGGGTGGCCCCGGCGGTGGTGGTCGGGCTGTCGGCCTGGCTGTTCCCGTTCTCCGGCACGCAGCCGATCAAGCTGGGCTCGGCGTGGCTGCCGTTCATGTTCGCGCTGGCCGCGCTGTTCCTCGTACCGAAGGGCTGGAAGACGGTCCGGATCGCCTCCGGCGTCTATGCCCTCGGGGTGGCGCTGACCTGGGCGATCGACTCCCAGGTCGGGTCGAATGTGACCCGGCTGGCGATGCTGTTCGGCGGCGCGGTGCTCCTCGCGGCCCTGCCGTACTCCGTCCCGCGCTCGCGGCACTGGTACGGGGTGCTGCTCGCCCTCGCCGGCGTGACCACCTGGATCACCGTCAACAGCATCACCGACATCGTCCGCACCACCCCGTTGGCCTCCTGGAGCCGGGAGCTGGCCCCGCTCGTCGACCAGCTGCACAAGGCGGGCGCCGACCGGGGCCGCGTCGAGGTGGTGCCGGCCAGCAGCCACCGCGAGTCCTCGGCCTTCCCCGCGTACGTGAACCTCGCGCGCGGCTGGAACCGGCAGGCCGACCTGGAGCGGAACCCGCTCTTCTACGACGACACCCTCACCGCCGACAGCTACCGGGGCTGGCTGGAGCGCTGGGCCGTGCACTACGTGGTGCTGCCCGCCGACAAACCCGACTCGGGCGGGGAGGACGAGGCGAAGCTGGTCCGCGAGGGGCTCCCGTACCTCCAGCAGGTATGGGGCGACGCGAACTGGCAGCTCTTCAAGGTGCTGGACCCGACGGATCTGGTGGCCGGCCCGGCGACGGTGGTGCGGGCGAGCGCCGATCAGCTGGTCATCCGGGTGCGGGAGGCCGGGCGGGTGCTGGTGCGGATCCCGCACTCGCCGTGGCTGGGGCTGGTGGACGCCGCGGGCAAGCCGGTGGCACCGCCGCAGGAGACCTTCGCGTCGAGGGCGCGGAGCAGCCAGCGGGCCGGGGTGCCGAAGGACTACGCGAACACGGCCGGGTGCCTTTTCAAGGCCGCGCCGGACGAGACCGGGGACGCGTGGACGGAGCTGCTGGCGCCGGGGCCGGGGGAGTACCGGGTGGCGGCGAAGTACCAGCTCCCGCGGGGGACGCCGTGTCCGGACGAGCTGGTGTACGGGGTGCTGCGGCCGCCGCAGCGGCCGGATCCGCCGCGTCCGTAATAATTATTTACACGCCGGTCCGGGTGCGTTGGTCCGCATATCTGCATACGATCCCAGTAGTCCGATTGGGTGCTTCCCGAGGGAGTTGACGACGGGATGAGCAAAGAGCAGAAGCAGGATTTCCGAGCGGCCTTCGAGGCTCACGAGCCGGATCGGCCGCCGCGTCCGGCAGGCCACGGCTTCGACGGTCTGGTGCGGAGCAAGATCAAGGGCGGAGCGCACACGAAGGCGGCCCTCAAGCGGGCCGGCACTCCGCAGGGTGACCGCATCGGCGAGCGCAGCAGAGGCCTGAGCTGACCCGTGCACGTCCACGTCGCGCAGCCCTTCCGGTTCCGGCCGGGAGGGCTTTCGTGCGTCACGCGTCCCATGCCACGGGAAGCCGCCGTCGCGGTCGCCGTCTGCGGCGGCCTCGCCGCGTGCGACAGCGGTCGCGGCGCGAAGCTGCCTCCGAACCCCAAGCTGGGCAGCACGGCCTGCGCGCCCTCCGCGCCGTGACCCGCAAGCCCCCGCCTCCCCACCCGCCGACCGCCCCGCACGGGGGGCCAACTACCGTGATCTGACCGGGGGCGGTCACAGGAGCTGAACCCTCTACCTCGACATCCGCGTATACAAGATCATGAGCGAGACGCAGCGCGACATCAGCGTGGAGCCGGCCGCAGGCGACCTCGTCGCGCGGTCCCCCGGCGGCACGTCCGGCACCGGGATCGAGAGCCGCGACGTGTGGTCGTGGTGCCCGCCGATGGAGATCACCCGTACGCCGCAGGGGCCGCGCTGATGCCCCGGCCGCGCCTGCCCGCCTGGACCGCGACCCTGACCTGGAAGGCCGCGGTCTTCATCACGCTCATGTGCTGCGGCCTCGCGGCGCTGCTCGGCGGCCTCGTGCACAGCGCCATGACCCACCAGACCGTCGGCACGGCGCGCGAGAAGGCGCTCGGCAAGCTCGACCGCAACATCACCCTGTACGAGAGCGGCGCGCGCCTGCCGCGGGGCGAGGGGATCGACCCCGAGGGCCTCCCCGCGGAGCTGCGCGAGCTGGCGGTGAGCGGAAAGCGCGGCACGGCCGTCGGCGAGCACCGCGGCCGGCCCGTGATGTGGGCGGCCGGCCCGGCCGACCACGACACCGTGATCGCCGCGGCGGTGGACTACGGCAGCAGCGCGCGGACCATCGCCGACCTGGACCGGGCCATCCTCGGCTCCTCGGTGCTGGCCATCGGCGTGACGCTGCTGATGGGCGCCTTCGGCGTCACCCGCGTCACCCGGCGCCTGCACCAGACGGCGCAGGTGGCCCGCCGTATCAGCGCGGGCGACCTGGACGCCCGGGTGAACGACCCGGTGCGGGCCAAGGACGAGGTCGCCGCGGTCTCCCGGGCCCTGGACACGATGGCCGTGTCCCTCCAGCGCAAACTCGAAGCGGAGCAGCGCTTCACGGCGGACGTGGCGCACGAGCTGCGCACCCCGCTGACCGGCCTGAACGCGGCGGCCGAACTGCTGCCGCCGGGCCGCCCGGCCGAGCTGGTCCGCGACCGGGTCAGGGCGATGCGCTCGCTGACGGAGGACCTGCTGGAGATCTCCCGGCTGGACGCGGGCAGCGAGCGCCCGGACCTGGACTCGTACGACCTGGCGGACCTCGCGGCGCGCACGATCCGGGCCTCGGGCACCGGGACGGAGCTCGTCGTGGTCTCCTCGCCCCGTGTGGAGACGGACCGGCGCCGCCTGGAGCGGATCCTCGGCAACCTCATCGCGAACGCCCACAGACACGGCGCGGACCCGGTCGCGGTGACGGTGGACGGCCGGACGGTGACGGTGACCGACGCGGGCCCCGGCTACCCGGAGTACCTCCTGACGGCGGGCCCCCAGCGCTTCCGCACGGAGGGCACGAACAAGGGCCACGGCCTGGGCCTGACCATCGCCTCGGGCCAGGCGGAGGCCCTGGGCGCGACCCTGACCTTCACCAACCCCCCGGCGGGCGGCGCCCGGGCTCGCATCACGCTCCCCTGAACGCCCCCGGAAACGCCAACGGGCCGCAGCGCCCCCACCGTTACCGGTGGGGAGCCCCGCGACCCGAGACGTTTCTCTGTGCCCTCGGCAGGATTCGAACCTGCGACACCGGCTTTAGGAGAGCCGTGCTCTATCCCCTGAGCTACGAAGGCGCGAAGGAGGACTGACCGCTGACAGCCTAGCGGATCACGCTGCTGGCGGTCGCCCCGGTTACGGGCGGCTCGGCCTAGGGCGGGGCGGGGACGCCGACGGGGCGGCGTGCGCCGACGCGGGGTCGGGGGACGCCGCCCCGGGGCGGGACGAGGTGCGGGGGGTGGCCCGCGTGGTCATGGCGATTACTTCGGGTCGTCGTTGAACTTCGAGGTCGACCAGAAGTAGCCGAGCACCGCGAGACCCAGGCACCAGGCGACGGCGAGCCATCCGTTGTGGCCGATCTCGGTGCCGAGCAGCAGGCCGCGCAGGGTTTCGATGGCGGGGGTGAACGGCTGGTACTCGGCGATCGGCTGGAACCAGCCGGGCATGGAGTCGATGGGGACGAAGGCGCTGGAGATGAGCGGGAGGAAGATCAGCGGCAGTGCGTTGTTGCTGGCGGCCTCGGCGTTCGGGCTGATCAGGCCCATGCCGACGGCGATCCAGGTGAGCGCCAGGGCGAACAGGGTGAGCAGCCCGAACGCCGCGAGCCATTCCAGGGCGGTCGCGTCCGTGGACCGGAAGCCGATGGCCACGGCGACGGCGCCCACGAGGACCACGCTGGCGATCGACTGCAGCACGCTGCCGATGACGTGCCCGACGAGCACCGAGGCGCGGTGGATCGCCATCGTGCGGAAGCGGGCAATGATGCCTTCGGTCATGTCGTTGGAGACGGACACCGCGGTGCCGATGGTGGTGCTGCCGATGGTCATCAGCAGGAGTCCCGGGACGAGGTAGGCGATGTAGGCGGAGCGGTCGCCGCCGCCGATGCCCGCGCTCATCGTGTCGCCGAAGATGTAGACGAAGAGCAGGAGCAGCATGATCGGGGTGAGCAGGAGGTTCAGGGTGAGGGAGGGGTAGCGGCGCGCGTGCAGGAGGTTGCGGCGCAGCATCGTGGACGAGTCGCGTACGGCGAGGGCGAGGGAGCTCATCGGACAGCCTCCTTCGGCTGGTTCGGCTGGTTCGGCTGGTTCGGCTGGTTCGGCCGGGTGGTGCCCGTCAGGGCGAAGAACACGTCGTCGAGGTCGGGGGTGTGCACGGTCAGCTCGTCCGCCTCGATGCCGGCGGAGTCCAGCCGGTCGAGGAGGGAGCGCAGTTCGCGCTGGCTCCCGTCGCTGGGGATCTGCAGCGACAGCGCCTCGTCGTCCCCGGTGACCTCGGGCAGCGCGAGGGTGGCGGACCGGTAGGCGGCCGGGTCGGAGAAGCGGAGCCGTACGTGGCCGCCGGGGATCAGCCGCTTGAGTTCCTCGGAGGTGCCCTGGGCGGCGATCCTGCCGTCGTTGAGCAGGGCGATGCGGTCGGCGAGCTCGTCGGCCTCGTCCAGGTACTGGGTGGTGAGGAAGACGGTGACGCCGCCCGTGACCAGTTCGCGGATGATCTGCCACATGTTGTGCCGGGAGCGCGGGTCGAGGCCGGTGGTCGGCTCGTCGAGGAAGATGATCCGCGGGTTTCCGACCAGGGTCATGGCGATGTCCAGGCGGCGCTTCATGCCGCCGGAGTAGGTGGAGGCGGGCTTCTTCGCGGCCTCGACCAGGTCGAAGCGTTCCAGCAGCTCGGCGGCGGTGCGCCGCCCTTCGCTGCGGGAGAGGTGGTGCAGGTCCGCCATGAGGAGCATGTTCTCCTCGCCGGTGATCAGGCCGTCGACGGCGGAGAACTGGCCGGTGACACCGATCGCGGCGCGCACCGCCTGGGGGTCGGTGGCCAGGTCGTGGCCGCCGACGTGGATGCTGCCGGTGCCCGGGTCCGCGGAGACGAGGGTGGAGAGGATCTTCACGGCGGTGGTCTTGCCGGCGCCGTTCGGACCGAGCAGGGAGAAGACCGTTCCCTCGGGGACGGCCAGGTCGATGCCGTCGAGTACGACCTTGTCGCCGTAGGACTTGCGCAGCCCGTTCGCCGCGATGGCCAGGTTGGTCATGGTGGGTCTCCTTAGAGGCTGCGGGCGGCGATGTCGCCGTACGAGGTGGTCGCGTGGATGTTCAGACCGGCGCCGGCGCCGTCGGTGTTCTTGAGCGTGTTGTGGATCCGGCCGTAGGAGGTGCCGGCGTCCAGGGACGCGGAGACTCCGCGGGCGGCGCCGACCGACACGTTGCCGGCCAGGGTGCGCAGTTCGACCGTGCCGTGCACGGCCTCGGTGATGAGGATGTCGCCCTTTTGGGTGCTGATCTGCGCGGGGCCGCCGAGGCGCCCGACCGCGACGTCACCGGCGAGGAGGGCGAGGTGGGCGCTCGCGGTCTCGTCGAGCTTGACCGAGCCCTGCGCGCCCTCGAAGGTGACGTCGCCGAGCCGTCCGACGCCGCGGAGCTCTGCGCTGGCGGCCTTCGCCTCGATGCGGGAGCCGGCGGGCAGCTGGACGGTCACCTCGACGTACCCGGAGCTGCCGAGGATCCGGTTCTTCGCCGGCGAGGCCCCGATCCGCAGGACGCCGTCGCCGTATTCGACGGTGGTCTGCTCCGCCGCCTTCACGTCGCGGGACTTCGAGGCGTCCGCGGGAAGGACCTCGACCGTGGTGTCGGCCCGGTCGGCCGCGATGAACCGGATGCGCCCCGCGGGGATGTCGAGGATGGCGGAGACCGGGGCGGGGGTGTGGAACTTCTGCATGGTGCTTTCCTTCGGCTCGTTTTTTCTGATGCCCGAAAGCTACGTTGCATTCAAGGATCCTTCAACAGGTTGGTTGCATAGGAAGGCCGTAATTGCAGGTCGAAGCCGGTAAATGGTTGCAATGGGCTTCGGGCTTAACGCAACGACGGGGCGGCCTACGTTGCAATGAACTGAGGGTGAACGCTATGCTGGAGGCATCAGGAAGCCACGAAAGGAGATCGCGATGCCGGGAGGCAGGCTCACCCAGCAGGAGCGCCAGCAGATCGCGCTGGGGCTGGCCGACGACCTCGCCTACGCGGAGATCGCCAGACGCCTCGACCGCCCCACCTCGACGATCACGCGTGAGGTGATGCGCAACGGCGGCCCCACCGCCTACCGCGCCGACCTGGCCCACCGCGCCACCGAACGCCGCGCCCACCGGCGCAAGCCCGCGCCCCCCGGCGCGCAGGCGCCCCCGCAGCCCCACGGCCGCGACGCCGAAGCCGTGCGCGAGTACGAGGAGATGATGACCACCGTCTTCATGCAGTCGGGCCTGCCCAAGATGATGTCCCGGGTGCTGACCTGCCTCTACACCACCGACTCGGGCAGCCTCACCGCGTCCGAACTCGTCCAGCGCCTCCAGGTCAGCCCGGCGTCCGTCTCCAAGGCGATCGCGTTCCTCGAAAGCCAGGACCTCGTCCGCCGGGCACGCGACGAACGCCGCCGCGAGCGCTACTTCGTCGACGACGACCTCTGGTACCAGTCGATGGTGGCCAGCGCCCGGTCCACCGCCCAGCTCGTCGAGACCGCACGCCACGGCGCAGGCGTCCTCGGCCCCGGCACCCCCGCCGCCGTCCGCCTCGAGAACGTCGCCCGCTTCCTCGACTTCGTCTGCGAGAGCCTCATCCGCGCAGCGGAGCAGGCCCGCGAGGTCCTCTACACGAAATCCGAAACGACCGCGGGCGACACCGCGGGAGCCTGAGGGCCGGCCCCGACCGGTCGATCAGGGGCGGTTACCGGCCATGATCGGACGGAAGGGTGCCGTCCTGGTGCGGGGTGCTGGGACACTGCGCCGGGTGGAATCGGTGAACAGCAGCATCTCCGGCGGCACATTCAACGGCCCGGTCTTCATGGGCCGCGACCCCCGGATGTTCCAGCATGACTCCATGGCCCAGCCCGCGCCCGACCACCCCGAACCCGTGCCCCGCATGCTGCCCTTCGGCCCGGACGGGTTCGTCGACCGCGAGGCCCCGCGCGCCCGGCTGGACGAGCTGCTCGCCGGACGCGACGGCCAGGGCGCGCCCCTGCTGGTGCTGCTGCACGGCACGCTCGGCGTCGGCAAGACCGGGCTGGTGCTGCACTGGGCGCAGCAGCGCAAGGACGACTTCCCCGGCGGGGTGTTCTACGCCGACATGAGCCCCCAGGGCCTCGCAGGCGCGGCCGAGACCGCCGCCGTGCTGGAGTCCTTCATCGGGGTGCTCGGCACCCCGCGCGCCGAACTGCCGTCGACCGTCGACGGGTTGGCCGGCCGGTTTCGCAGTCTGACCGCCGGCCGGCCCTCGCTGGTCCTCCTCGACGGGGTCGTCTCCGCGAGCCAGGTACGCCGGCTGCTCCCCGGCCATCCCGGCAGCATGGTGGTGCTGACCAGCCGCTTCCGCCTCGGCGCCTTCGAGGGGGAGGAGCGCGACGGGCGGCTGCCCGTGCGGCTCGTCGTACCGGAGCTGGACGAGGAGGCCTGCGCCGAGCTGTTCCGCGCGGTCGCGGGGGACGACGTACCGGGCGGGGAGGCGCTGCGCACGGTGCTGCGGGCCTCGGCCGGGCTGCCGTACGTGGTGCGCATCGCCGCCGCGCGGGCGGCCGACCCGATGTTCGACGGGGTCGAGGGGCTGGCGGCCCGGATCGCCCGGGAGAACATCCTGGAGGCGCTCGACATGCCCCGACGGCTCTTCGACCTCGCGTACGAGGCCCTCGACCCGGAGGTCCGGCGCGGATTCCGCCTCCTCGGGGCCCATCCCACGCCCGAGTTCGCCGACGCCCTCCTCGACGAGCTGGCGCCCGGGGTGCGGGGACCGCTGTACGCGGCCGGGCTGCTGGAGCGGTCCGAGCCCGGGCGTTCGCGCCTGAACGGCGTGCTGCACGGGCACGCGCAGATCCTGGCCGGCGCCGACCCCGGGTCGCGGGGCGCCCTGGAGCGCGTCATCGACTGGTACCTGCGCCGGGCGGGCGCGGCCGAGCTGTCCCTGTCCTCGCGCTGGCGCGCGGGCCCCCTCTTCGCCGAACCGGACGCGCTGGCAGGGGTGTTCGCCGACCGGTCGCAGGCGCTCAGGGCGCTGGAAGCGGACCGGAACAACCTGGTGGCCGTCGCCGAACTGCGCGAGATCGAGCCGGCGCGGCTCTGCCAGCTCACCGAGGCGGTCCACGCGATGTTCCTCGCCCGGGGCCACCACACCCTGTGGATCCGCATCGCCCGGCTCGCCCTCGACGCCGCCCGCCGGGACGCCGAAACCGGCGGGCTGATGCTCGCCCGCATGCACTTCGAGCTGGCCTTCGCCCTCAACGACCGCGGTTCGGCGGAGGACTTGGAGGAGGCGCTCCTGCACTACGGCGCCGCCCGCGAGAGCGCCCGCCGGATCGGCCACGAACGCACCGAGTCCTCCGCCTTGGAGGGCCTCGGCCGGATCGCGACCGCCCAGGGGCTCCCGCAGACGGCCATGGAGCTGTACGGGCAGGCCCTGGCGGCCCTCGGTGGCCTGGAACACCCGCGCGGGCGCGCCCTGTTGGAGTACCACCAGGGCAACGCGGCCAGCGCCGCCGGGCAGCACGAGCAGGCCGTCCGGCACCTCGCGCAGGCCCTGCGCGGGTTCCAGGGGCTGGCCGTGCCCGACACCGGCAACGCCGCGAAGACCAGGCTGCGCTACGCCACGGCCCGCCTCGCCGCGGGCCGCCCCGAGGACGCGGTCGAGCCGCTGGCGCTGGCCCTGGAGGCCTTCGCCGAGCCCTCGCTCAACCGGGCCGACGCCGTGCTCGTACGGGGAGACGTACGCGGGGCACTGGGAGACCCGGAGGCCGCCCGGGCCGACTGGGAGGCGGCCCTGGGGCTGTACGAGTCACTGCGCAGCATCCGGGCCGAGGAGGCCCGCATCCGCCTGGCCGGCAGCGCCCCCGGGCACGGTGAACCGCAGGATTGAGGTCGCGCCGCCGGCCCGCAGGGTGAACCCGCCCTCCGGGTCGAGGCCTTCGCCCATCAGTGCCAGCAGGGCCGAGGCGGCGAGCGCCGGCTCGACGTCGGCCGGCACCCCGAACCGCCGCCCGCCGCGCAGCACCAGCCGCCCGGGGTCAGCCCCGGCCCCGGCCCCGGCCCCGAGCGCCACCAGAGCGCAATCGGGGTTCCGGTCGAACACCTCCGCCGGGTCCGCGTCCGGCCGCGCCACCAGCACATCGGCGAGCCCCCGCAGCCGCGGATCCGGCTCGGCGGCGTCGGCCAGCACGTGCACGTCGGCTCCCAGGTGGGCGGCCGCGCGGCCCTGGAGCTCGGCCGGGTGGCGGCGTACCCGCACCTCCCGGCCGCGGACGCGGGTGTCGACGTACAGCGCGGGGCTCAACGGGCTGCGCGCGGTGGCTGGTCCGGGCACGGCGACGGGGCGCGGCAGGACGGGGAAGTCCGGCTCGGGAAGGTTCAAGTGCCGGTAGCACAGCGTGCGCAGCAAGGCGAGCGCGCGGCCGGGCCGCGAGGTGATCCGGGCCGCGGCCCCGGGGAGGGCGACGGCCCGCGCGAGCTGCTCGGCGAGCGGCCGGACCGGGTCCACGCGGGGCAGCCGACCACCGAGCCAGGCCATGGGGGAGCCGGGGGCGACGGTGCCCTCGTCGAAGGCGGCGAGCAGTCCGGGCAGCCCGCGCGCGGCGGCGTACAGGCTGAGGGAGCCGTGGTCCCCCACGAAGGCGTCGGCGGCGCAGATCGCGGCCTTCCAGGTCTCGCCGGCGGGCTGCGGAAGGATCAGCCCGGCCCGGCGGGCACGCTCCAGCCATTGGCGGATCTGGAATCCGCCGTGTGCGTACCAGGCATTGGGGTGGACGGCCGCCACGACCCTGAATTCGTCGTACGGCAATTCGGCGAGAGCGCGCTCCACGAAGTCGATGGCGGAGCCGAGGACGGAATGTTCGGACCAGGTGGAGGTGATCAGCAGGAGTTTCTGTTCCGGCCGGATTTCGAGAGCCGCACGGTAATCCGTACGGAAGGGGGCGGAGGCGTCGAGCTGGTCCGCGCAGGGGTCTCCGACGACGTGGGCGTACGGGAGGGCCTCGGGGCAGTCGCGCGCCAGGCGGGAGCGCTGCTCGTCGTGCGAGAGCACGATGGCCGACGGGACCACTTCACCGTCGTGGAGCAGCCACTCGGGCGACAGCCCGAAAGCCCCGGTGCCGGCCCCTGCCCCGGTCCCTGCCCCGGATTCCGGATTCCGGATTCCGGATTCCGGATTCCGGATTCCGGATTCCCGCTGAGTTTTTTATTGTATCCGGCGCCGTGTGAGGTGCCAATGAGCGGTGCGGAAATGTCCTCCAGATTTCCGCCGCGGCTGGTGCTCACCGCGAGGTCGAATTCCTCCTGCAGAGCGCTCTGCCAGGGCAGGAAGAACAGTCCGTGCGCGGAGACGAATTCGGGGATGCCGTCCTCGAAGACCGACGACCCGGTGCACGTGAACACCACCCGGACCCGCGGATCCCCCTCGAAGACGGCGAGCACGTCGAGCAGTCGCGTGGCGGAGGTGACGTTGTGGATGACGCCCAGGACCGTGCGCTCGGCCGGCACCGTGAGCCACCTCCGGGCCGGCAGCGCCCGCTCCGTCCGCACACACACCACCGCTTTCCCGATCCGTGCCCGCCGCGGCCACCCTACGGCTAGCGTGGCCCGCATGGATGTTGCGGCACTGGTGACGGCGGGTGCGACGACGATCGTCGGCCTCATGGCCTCGGACGCCTGGACCTACGCGAGCGGACGCTTCGCCCGCCTCCTCGGCCGGCCGGACCCGGCGGCGGATCCGGACGGGGCCGCGGCGCAGGCCGAGCTCCAGCTCCGCGCCTCCCGCGCCGAGCTGCTCGTCGCCCGCGCCGACGGCGACGAGGCCGCCGCGGCCCGGGTCGAGGAAGGCTGGCGCGACCGGCTGCGGACCGCGCTGGAGCACGACCCGGCGGCCGTACGCGAACTGACCGAACTGCTCGACGACGTGAACCCGGACTGGCGCGCGGCCAGGGCGGTCTCCGTCCAGAACACCACCAACACGATCAGCGGCGGCACCTTCAACGCGCAGGTCTTCCAAGGCCGCGACTCCACCGTGACCTTCAGCAGCAGGCCTCCGCAGGGCACTTAGAGCCCGCTATGCGCCCATCGGCGCGTGCAGCTCCACGGTGACCTCCACCTCGACCGGGGCGTCCAGCGGCAGCACCGCCACGCCCACGGCGCTGCGCGCGTGGCTGCCCGCGTCGCCGAAGGCGGTGCCCAGCAGCTCGCTGGCGCCGTTGAGGACACCCGGCTGGCCGGTGAAATGGGGGGCGCTGGCGACGAAGCCGACGACCTTGACCACCCGCTTGACGGCGGACAGGTCCCCGGTGACCGAGGTGATGGCGGCCAGCGCGTTCAGCGCGCACTGCTGCGCCAGCTCCTTGGCCTGCTCCGGCGTGACCTCGGCGCCGACCTTGCCGGTCAGCGGGAGGGCGCCGTCCACCATCGGGAGCTGGCCGGAGGTGTAGACGTGGTGCCCGTTGAGTACGGCGGGCACGTACACGGCGACGGGCGCGGGGGTCGGCGGGAGTTTCAGCCCGGCCGCGGCGAGGCGCTCTTCGGGGGTGCTGGGCGTCGCGGTCATCGCGGGTCTCCTGTTTCCGTCTGCTGCCACTGCCACTGCCACTGCTGCGGTACTGCCTCACGCCTCACGCCACACGCCACACGCCACACGCCTCACGCCTCACGGCCGCGTGACGCGTACCTGGTAGCTCCCGTTGCGCAACTCGCCGACGACCGAGATGCCGATGCCCGCCTTCTCGTCGGTGAAGGTCTCGCCCGGCCGGAACGGCGCGTCCGAGAGCTCCGCGTGCACGTTGGGCCGCCGGGTGCAGCCGCCGCTCGCGTTCGCACTGTCGGAGACGATGACGGGGCCGCGCCCGGTGTCCACGTCGGAGTCCACCTTGTAGATGAGCACGCCCGGTTTGCAGACGGCTTCGTCGTTCCCGGCCCGGGTGCGCACCTCCACCGCGTAGCCGGCGCTCTCCGACAGCGGGACGAAGGCCAGCTTGGTGCCGCCCGCGACCGCCAGCGGGGACAGGACGTGGTCGCTGACGCCGGATTTACCGGCGCAGCTGATCTGGGAGGCGTCGAGCCAGCCCAGCTTCCACTTGTGCCAGCCCAGCAGGTCGTTGTTGGCGCCCCAGTCCTCGCTCATGATGTCCCAGTGGCCCACCGAGCCCCCGCCGTCGGCGGTGTACAGGTCGGGCAGGCCGAAGACGTGCCCGTTCTCGTGCGGGAGCACCCGGTAGCCGGTCTCCCGGTAGGAGCCCGAGCCGTCGTCCTGCCGGCTGTA
This sequence comes from Streptomyces sp. NPDC060028, assembly GCF_042736725.1. Taxonomy (NCBI): domain Bacteria; kingdom Bacillati; phylum Actinomycetota; class Actinomycetes; order Kitasatosporales; family Streptomycetaceae; genus Streptomyces; species Streptomyces sp. NPDC060028. The sequence continues at coordinate 16,921 of NZ_JBHWVJ010000088.1, forward strand.
GACGAAGGACGTGTTGGCGAGCGGCACCCCGTCCGCCATGGGCGCCTCGCTGTTGCCGGAGAAGGTCACCGAGAGCACGGTGTCGAGCGCCGAGGGTCCGGCGTTCGGTGTGAGCAGGATGTTGACCAGGTCGTACCGGGAGAAATCGACCTCGCTGTCGGCGGCCTTCACCATGTGCTCGACGAGCTGCCGGTAGCCGGGCTCGTACGGGGAGCCGCGCTCGATCCCGTACGCCGCGAACGGCATCGGCATCCGCAGCCAGTTCCTTATCGGGGCTTCGGCGCGGTAGCGGAGCCGGCCGTAGGAGCTGGTGCGGAACCAGTCGGAGGTCTGCGGGAAGAACTCCGCCAGCCGGTCGGTGGCCGCACCCTCCCCTTTGGCGTCGGGGAAGTCGATCATCAGGTTCAGTGCGCGGACCTCGCCGGTCGAGCGCGCGTACCCGGGTGGGGTCGGCAGCCCCTCGGACATCTGTACGCCCATCGTGCCGGCGATGCGGCAGGGTGCGAGCGCCGATTCGGCGGTGGCGGCGACTGGGCCGGCCGCCGAGCGGGTACCGGTGGACATCCCCGCGCTCGCCGTCGCCGTGACGCCGAGGGCCAGCGCGGTGAGGGCGATGTAGACGCTGGTGCGGCGTGATGTGCGTATCCGGTGGCGCGTCTGCGGCATGGAGACCGGCCTTCGGGTCCGCGGCAGCCGGCCGGGCCCGGTCTGCGCTCTGTGCGATCACCCTCCGACGGCTGCGGCGCGCCCGCGCGCCGGGAGCGGCCAAACGGGATGGAACGGGCATCCGATGATGTGACCCAGGTCACACCAGAGAGTGAAATAACCGGGGACGCGATCCCCGTTTGAACTTGAGTCCCGCTTGAACCGGGGACCGGCTCCCCGCTTGGAGCCGCCGCAATTCTCGAAAAGCAGTCCGCACATCTCGAAGAGCCGTACGAGTCCCAGTGCCAGGGAGGCCCCGGAATGAAGCGCCCCACCACGATCGCCGCGGCGGAGGCCAAGGTGCCGCGTCCGCGCGCCGACGCTGTCCGCAACCGGGAGCGCATCCTGGGTGCGGCGCGCGAGGTGTTCGTGGAGTTCGGTGCCACCGCCCCCCTCGACGAAATCGCCCGCCGGGCCGGCGTCGGCAATGCCACGCTCTACCGACACTTCCCCGACCGGGCCGCCCTCGTCCACCACGTGGTGCTGTTCGTGATGGACCGGGTCACCACCCACGCGCGGGACGCGCTGCGGGAGGAGCCGGACGCCTTCGCCGCACTGTGCCGGTTCGCGCACGCGGCGGCGGACGAGCGGATCGGCGCCCTGTGCCCCATGCTCGAAGGCCGCTTCGACCACGACCACCCCGAACTGGACGCCGTACGAGCCGAGTTGGACGAGGCCACCGAGGAGCTGCTGGCGGCGGGCCAGACCTCGGGGCTGATCCGCACGGACATCGGCGCCGGTGACCTGGTGATCGCCATGGCTCAGCTCGCGCGGCCCCTGCCGGGCACCGGCTGCTTCGAGGTGGACCCCTTCGTCCACCGCCATCTCCAGCTGCTCCTCGACGGGTTGCGGGCTCCGGCCCGCTCCGAGCTGCCGGGTTCCCCGGCCACCCTGGAGGACCTGAGGCGGAAAACCATGTGACGGCCCGGGTCGCGCCCGATGAGCGTCACAGAAGCCCTTTAAGCATCTTTTCAGTCATTTCGCACCATGGAGTGGGTACCCCCATGTCAAAAACAGCCGCGAATCCGCCGCTGACGCTGACTTCCGCTGATCCCAGTCGCTGGAAGGCCCTCGTCTTCATAGCCCTGGCCCAGCTGATGGTCGTCCTCGACGCCACCATCGTGAACATCGCCCTGCCCTCCGCCCAGACCGACCTCGGCATCTCCGACGGCAACCGGCAGTGGGTCATCACCGCGTACGCGCTGGCCTTCGGCGGACTGCTCCTCTTCGGCGGCCGCATCGCCGACAAGTGGGGCCGCAAGAACGCCTTCGTCACCGGCCTGGCCGGCTTCGCCCTGGCCTCCGCGCTGGGCGGCGCCGCCACCAGCGAGACGATGATGCTGGGCGCCCGCGCCCTCCAGGGCGCCTTCGGCGCACTGCTCGCGCCGGCCGCCCTGTCGCTGCTGGCCGTCATGTTCACCGACGCCAAGGAGCGGGCCAAGGCCTTCGGCATCTACGGTGCGATCGCCGGTGGCGGTGGCGCCGTGGGCCTGATCCTCGGCGGTTTCCTCACCGAGTACCTGAACTGGCGCTGGACCTTCTTCGTCAACATCCCGTTCGCGATCGTCGCGGCCGCGGGTGCCTGGCTGGTCATCCGTGAGCCGGCCGGCGGCCGCAACCGCGCCCCGCTCGACATCCCCGGCGTGGTCCTCTCCACCCTCGGCCTGGTCGCGCTGGTCTACGGCTTCACCCGCGCCGAGTCCGCGGGCTGGTCGGACGCCACGACCGTGGGCATGTTCGTCGCCTCCGCGGCGCTGCTGGCGGCCTTCGTGCTCGTCGAGTCCAAGGTCAAGTCCCCGCTGCTGCCGCTGCGCGTCCTGCTGGAGCGCAACCGCGGCGGTGTCTACCTCTCGCTCGGCCTGGCCGTCATCTCGATGTTCGGCCTGTTCCTCTTCCTCACCTACTACCTCCAGGTCGTGAAGGGCTTCTCGCCCGTCAAGACCGGCTTCGCCTTCCTCCCGATGATCGCGGGCATGATCACGGGCTCCACCCAGATCGGCGCCCGCCTGATGACGCGGGTCGCGCCGCGCCTGCTGATGGGCCCGGGCTTCCTGCTCGCCGCCACCGGCATGCTGCTGCTGACCCAGCTCGAGGTCGGGTCCTCGTACCCGGCGCTGATCCTGCCGGCGCAGCTGCTGCTGGGCCTCGGCATGGGCACGGCCTTCATGCCCGCCATGTCCCTGGCCACCCACGGGGTGAACCCGGCCGACGCCGGTGTCGCCTCCGCGATGGTCAACACCTCGCAGCAGGTCGGCGGCGCCATCGGCACCGCGCTGCTGAACACGATCGCCGCCTCGGCGACCACCGCGTACCTCACCGACCACGCTGCCGCTGCCGCTGCGGGCGGTCCGGGCGCGAAGCTGATCCAGGCCCAGGCCATGGTCGAGGGCTACGCCTCCGCCATCTGGTGGGCGGTCGGCATCCTGGCCGCCAGCTCGGTCATCGCGCTGACGCTGATCACCACGGGCCGTCCGGGCGCCGGCGGTCCGGTCGCCTCCGGCGACGGTGAGGGCGCGGAGGCCGAGTTCAGGATTCCGGTGGTCGCCCACTGATCGGCCCGACCGGGCGGGCTCCGGGTACCGGGAATGACTGATGACCCCGCGTCGTTCAAATTTGAACGACGCGGGGTTAGTCTTTTTGTATCCCGGCCCCGCACCCACGAATGGAGCGCCCCGTGACGACCGAACCCACCGAGACGGCCGACCGGCTCCGCACCGGGACCCGCATGCCGGCCCTCTACCTCAGCCACGGCGCCCCGCCCCTGGCCGACGACCCGCTCTGGCCCGGCGAACTGGCCGCCTGGTCCGCCGCCCTGCCCCGCCCGCGGGCGATCCTGATGGTCTCCGCCCACTGGGAAGAGGCCCCGCTCGCCCTCGGCGCCACCGAGCGGGTCCCGCTGGTCTACGACTTCTGGGGCTTCCCCGAGCACTACTACCGGGTGCGGTACGACGCCCCGGGCGCCCCGGGGCTGGCCGCCTCGGTGCGAGCGCTCCTGAAGGCTCCCGGCACTCCCGTCCAGGACATCCCCGACCGGGGCCTGGACCACGGCGCGTACGTCCCGCTCGTGGAGATGTTCCCCGGCGCCGACATACCGGTCCTGCAGATCTCCATGCCGACGCTGGACCCGCGCCGCCTGATGGACATCGGCCGCAGGCTGGCCCCGCTGCGCGACGAGGGCGTACTGATCGTGGGCAGCGGCTTCTTCACGCACAACCTGGCAGCGCTGCGCCACACCGGCCCGGGCGTCCCGTCCTGGTCCGCCGAATTCGACGCGTGGGGCCACGAGGCACTGGCGTCCGGTGACCTGGACTCCCTGCTCGACTTCGAGGCCAAATCCCCGTCGGGCCGCCTGGCCCACCCCCGCACGGAACACTTCGCCCCGCTGTTCGTGACCCTGGGCGCGGCGGAGGCCTCCGGTGACCTCTCCGCCCGCCGCGACACGGTGGACGGCTTCTGGATGGGCCTCTCGAAGCGCTCCCTCCAGTTCGGCTAGTGCCGTGCCGGGCGCCGCGACGCGGCGAACCTTTCCGGTCACAGCACTAGCCCGGCCGGGTGGTCCGGGGTTCCGCAGGCAACCAACGGTCGACGGGGGCCGTCTTCAGGGTGGGGAGCGCAGCCACGGGCGGTGCTGTTCCGGGGTGACGGCGACCGTGTCGAAGGTGACGGCGGTCTCACGGACGTCGTGGGCGTAGGGGTCCGTGAAGGCCTCCCGGCCGCCCTTCATTCCGGGCCTGACCTGCACGTCTCCCGGGTCTGGCAGCATTCTTCCTCCCCTAAGGGCCGGGCAGGATACTGCAAGATCTCGAAAAAGAGGGAGCACTGTGGGAATTCTGTCCCGATTCCAGTCGTTGTTTCCTTCGGAAGCGGGCACTCGGGAGAGTGTCCGGGGACGCGTCGGCCGAGCAGGAGGCGTGTCCGGCAGCCGCACCGCGACCGAACTCATCGCAAGGGAGCACGCATGGCAACCCGCGCCGTCGCCCGTCGTCAGTCCTCGGGCAGTGCCCGCGCCGTGGGCGGGGAGATCGCAGACCGCGACCTGGTCGGGATGTACCTGGACGAGATCGCGCGCACCCCGCTGCTCGATGCCGCCAAGGAAGTGGAGCTCTCGCAGATCATCGAGGCGGGCGTGTACGCCCAGCAGATCCTCGACGGGGCGATAGAGCGCAAGGGGAAGACGCCCGCGCGCGAGGAGCTGGAGGCGCTGGCCGCCGAGGGCGAGCGCGCCAAGGAGGTCTTCATCCGCTCCAACCTCCGCTTGGTCGTCGCCGTCGCCCGCCGCTACCCGCGCAGCGGTCTGCCCCTCCTCGACCTCATCCAGGAGGGCAATGCCGGCCTGGTCCGCGCGGTCGAGAAGTTCGACTACGCCAAGGGCTTCAAGTTCTCCACGTACGCCACGTGGTGGATCCGCCAGGCCATCACCCGCTCCATCGCCGACCAGTCCCGCACCATTCGCCTCCCCGTCCACCTGGTGGAGGAGCTCGGCCGGATCCGCCGGATACAGCGCGAGTTCAACCGGGAGAACGGCCGGGACCCGGAGCACGCCGAGATCGCCGCCGAGCTGGACTCGACGGAGAAGCGCGTGGGCGACGTACTGGACTGGGCGCGCGACCCGGTCAGCCTGAACATGGCCGTGGACGACGAGGGCGAGACGCAGTTCGGCGACCTGCTGGAGGACACCTCGGCGATCTCCCCGGAGCAGTCCGTGCTCTCGCTGCTGCGCAGCGAGGAGCTGGAGGACCTCCTGGGCAAGCTGGACCAGCGCACGGCGTCGATCATCAAGATGCGGTACGGGATCGAGGACGGGCGCGAGCGGACGCTGACGGAGGTCGGCAAGCAGCACGGCCTGACCCGTGAGCGGATCCGCCAGATCGAGAAGCACGCGCTGCTGGAACTGAAGAAGATGGCGCGCGACACGGGCTTCGACGCCGTGGCCTGACGCGCCCCCCAGACGAGCCCCGGTACCTATCCCCCCCCAGGTGCCGGGGCTCCCCCTTGCCCCGGCCCTACGGCGCCGCGGCCGACGTGAGGCGCGCGGCCAGCGCACGCGCGGCGGCCGCCAGGAAGTCCGGCCCGTGCACGGTGAACGGCAGTCCCGTCAGGGCCAGCCGCGCCGCCAGCCACTCCGGCGCCTCGCCGGTGTCGAAGCGGGCCCGCGCGCCGCCCCCGGGCTCGGCCACCGCCTCCTCGCGCAGCCACCCCGGCAGCTCTGCCAGGGCCGCCGCGAAGGAGACGTCCACCGGGTACCGGTCACCGCCCCGCAGCCCCCGCCGTACGAACGTCACCGCGTCGACCGGCAGCTCCCGCGCCACGAACCGGGCGCCCGTCGCGAAGGCCTCCGCCACCCGGTCCACCCGGAACGTCCGCCAGTCCTCGCGCTCCAGGTCGTACGCGACGAGGTACCACCGGCTCCCCGCGCTCACCAGCCGGTACGGCTCCACCAGCCGCCGTGACTCCACCCCGTCCCGCGCCCGGTACGCGAACCGCAGCCGCTCCGGCCCCGCCACCGCCGAGGCCATGACCGTCAGCGTCCGCGGGTCCACGGTCGGCCCGTCCCCGCGGGTCAGCGCGACCGTGGCCGACTGCAGCGCGCCCACCCGGTGCCGCAGCCGCCCCGGCAGGACCTGCTCCAGCTTCGCGAGGGCCCGTACGGAGGCCTCCTCGACCCCCTCGATCGCGTGCCCGGCGCCCGCCCGCAGCCCCACCGCGATGGCGACCGCCTCCTCGTCGTCCAGCAGCAGCGGCGGCATCGCCGCCCCGGCCACCAGCCGGTAGCCGCCGTCGGCGCCCAGCGTGGCCTCCACCGGGTACCCGAGGTCCCGTAGCCGGTCGATGTCGCGCCGGATCGTGCGGGCGCTCACCCGCAGCCGGTCCGCCAGCTCGCTGCCGGGCCACTCGCGCGGGGTCTGGAGGAGGGACAGCAGGGAGAGCAGCCGGGCCGGGGTATCCGTCATGCAATCAAGGCTGCCAGCCAAATAGGACACGGACTGACCTACATGCCGTCTAGGTTTCTCTCCATGAGCACCGAGACACCCCAGACATCGCCCGAAAGAGAGAACGGGCCCGTACAAGAAGAGCGGAACGACACAGCCACCTCAACCGCCGACCGCCGCCGCTGGCTGGCGCTCGCCATCGTGATGACCGCGGCCTTCATGGACCTGGTCGACGTCACGATCGTCAACATCGCGATACCCCGCATGCGCGAGGACCTCGGGGCCTCCACCAGCGCCATTCAGTGGATCACCGCCGGCTACGCGCTCGCGTTCGCCGCCGGCCTGATCACGGGCGGCCGTCTCGGTGACATCTACGGCCGCAAGCGCCTGTTCCTCATCGGCATCTCCGGTTTCACCGCCGCCTCGCTGCTCTGTGGCATCGCGCCCAACCCGGACGTGCTCGTCGCCTCCCGCATCCTGCAGGGCGGCATGGCGGCCATGATGGTCCCGCAGGTGCTGGCGATCATCCACGTCACCTTCCCGCCGCACGAGCGCGGCAAGGTCTTCGGCATGTTCGGCGCGATCGTCGGTCTCGGAGCCGTCTCCGGCCCGATGCTCGGCGCGCTGCTGACCGAGTGGAACATCCTCGGTCTCGAATGGCGCCCGATCTTCCTGATCAACCTGCCCGTCGGCATCGCCGGCGTGCTCCTGGGCCGCAAGTTCATCAGCGAGTCCAAGGCCCCCAAGGCCCTGCGCCTCGACCTGGTCGGCGTCGTGCTCGCCACGCTCGGCCTGGTCATGCTGATCTTCCCGCTCACCCACGGCCGGGAGAACGACTGGCCGCTGTGGGGCTTCCTGTGCATGGGCGCGGTGCCGTTCGTCTTCGCGGGCTTCATCGCCTACGAGAAGTACAAGATCAAGAAGGACGGCTCCCCGCTGGTCGAGCTCTCCCTCTTCAAGGTCAAGAGCTTCGCGGGCGGTGTCACCGTCCAGCTGACCTTCGGCATCGCGACCGGCATCTTCTTCCTGGTGTGGACGCTCTACATGCAGATGGGTCTCGGCTGGAGCGCCCTGAAGTCCGGCGCGACGGGCATCCCCTTCTCCCTGGCCGTCTCGGCGGCCGCCGGCATCTCGGTCCAAAAGCTCGTACCGCGCTTCGGTCGCAAGGTGCTCCAGGCCGGCGCCCTGGTCATGGCCGCGGGTCTGCTCCTCTACATCTGGGAGTCCGAGCACTACGGCATGGAGATCACCTCCTGGCAGATGGCGGCCCCGCTGGTCCTCATGGGCCTCGGCATGGGCCTGATCATCGCGCCGCTGACCGACACCGTGCTGTCCGAGGTGCCGCGCGAGCACGCCGGATCGGCCTCCGGCCTGATCAACACCACCGGCCAGATGGGCAACGCGCTGGGCCTCGCCCTGACCTCCGTCGTCTACTTCGGGGTGATCGACAAGGACGTGCTCTTCGGGCCGCCCTACGTCGAGGCCTTCCGCACCGCGCTGTGGTGGGTCGTGGCCGTGCTGGTCGTGATCTTCGCGGTGATGTTCGTGCTGCCGCGCAAGGCGGTCCCGATGGACCAGCGCGAGGGCGGCACGGCGCACGCGCCGGAACCGGTGGCGGAGAAGGTCCCGGTCGGGTAGCTCCTGCACAGGTGTCCTGACGGGCATGTCCGCTTCTGTTGGCGGGCATGCCCGTTTGCTTTGTTTTTCGTCTGGCTGGGCGTACCGTGGGAGGGAATCCACAGAGTCGGGCATTGAACGGACTTGAATCCACATGTACGCACCGGAGCGCCAGCAAGAGATCCTCCGCCTCGCCCACGAGGCGGGCCGGGTCGACGTACTCTCCCTCGCCGACCGCTTCCAGGTGACCGCCGAGACCGTACGCCGCGACCTCAAGGCCCTCGACCGCGCCGGGCTCGTCCGCCGGGTGCACGGCGGCGCCATCCCGGCCGGCCGCCTCGGCTTCGAGCCCGACCTCACCGAGCGCGAGGCCACCGCCGCCGACGAGAAGGACCGCATCGCGGCCGCCGCCCTGGCCGAGCTCCCCGAGGGCGGCAGCGTCATCCTCGACGCGGGCAGCACCGTCGCCCGCCTCGCGGCCGCCATCCCCCTGGAGTCCGCGCTCACGGTGGTCACCCACGCGCTGCCCGTCGCCGCCCGGCTCGCCGACCACGCCGCCATCGACCTCCACCTCGTCGGCGGCCGCGTCCGCCACCGCACCCGCGCCGCGGTCGACGCGTGGGCGCTGCGCGCGTACGCCGAGGTCCGCGCCGACGTGCTCTTCCTCGCCACGAACGGCTTCTCGGCGGAGGGCGGCCTCACCACCCCCGACCTCGCGGAGGCCGCCGTCAAGCGGGCCGCGATGGAAGCCGGCCGCCGCGTCGTCCTCCTCGCCGACTCCGCCAAGGCCGGTCAGGAGCACTTCGCCCGCTTCGGCACCTTCGCGGGCGTCGACCTCCTGATCACCGACTCCGGTCTCGACCCCGACGACAAAGCGGCGATCGAGGCCGCCGGTACGGAAGTTGCGCTCGTATGATCCTCACCGTCACCCCCAACCCCGCCCTCGACCGGACGTACGAGGTCCCCTCCCTGGACCGCGGCCAGGTACTCCGCGCCACCGGCGACCGGCTCGACCCCGGGGGCAAGGGCGTCAACGTCTCCCGCGCGGTGGCCGCCGCGGGCATGCGGACGACGGCGATCCTGCCGCTCGGCGGCACCCCGGGCGCGCTGATCGCCGAACTGCTGGACGCACAGGGCGTGGACGTCACCGCCGTCTCGATCGCGGGCCTGACCCGCTCGAACATCTCCGTGGTCGAACCGGACGGCACCCTCACCAAGATCAACGCACCGGGTCCCGAACTGACCCCGGCGGAATCGGCGCTCCTCCTCGAAACGGTACGCACCTGCTCCGGCCCGGCCACCTGGACCGCCTGCTGCGGCAGCCTCCCGCGCGGCCTGCACCCCGAGTGGTACGCCGACCTCGTGGCCCGCGCCCACGAAGCGGGCGGCCGGATCGCCCTGGACACCTCGGGACCGGCGCTGCTCGCGGGGCTCCCCGCCCGCCCGGACGTGATCAAGCCGAACGCCTCGGAGCTCGCCGCGGCGGTGGGCCGCCCGCTGCCCACCCTGGCCGACGTGGTCAAGGCGGCGGAGGAACTGCGCTCGCTGGGCGCGGGCGCGGTGCTGGCCAGCCTCGGCGCGGACGGCCAGCTCCTGGTCTGCGCGGAGGGCACCTTCCATGGCACCGCGCCGGTCTCCCGCGTCCGCAGCAACGTCGGCGCGGGCGACGCCTCCCTGGCCGGCTTCCTGATCGCCGGAGGCAGCGGCCCCCGGGCCCTCGCCTCCGCCCTGGCCCACGGCGCGGCCGCGGTCCAGCTCCCCGGCAGCGCCATGCCGACCCCCTCGGACCTGCGCCCCGACGCGGTCCGCATCACCCAGGACCTGCCCCTGGACCTGCCTTTGGACCCCCGTCCGTCCGAAACGGGCGACGAGCCGGATGATCATCCCCGGACTGGTCGCGCCTGAGCCGGCGGCGGCGTCAGCGGACCCGCGCGCGGGGCGCCCAACCCCCCCCCCCCGGCCCCCCCCCACGCGGCCCCACCCCCCACTTGCCCCCCGGCCGGCGCGCCGGGGGTTGGGCCCACCCCC